>JAEDKI010000011.1 GCA_016295895.1 Clostridiaceae bacterium
TCGGAGATTACACTCACGCAGGCGACGAAAATGACCCCGAAATTTCAAAGGACGACCTTTATGTCAGAAAATTCTCAAGAATTTTCCTTGACAACCCCTCATGTCTCGGCACGGGCATCAACAGCGCTCAGGATATTCAGACCAAGTGGGACAGAGTTCTCTACGATGAAATTCTTCAGAAGACAATTCCCTACGGAGTAGTTCCCTGGAGTTTTTCGTTCAGCGATTCCCATTCCGACACGATTGACCAGGTTGACAGAGCTTTCACGGTTCACATGATGAAAGAGCTGACCGTTCCCGAGCTTCGCAGAAGTATGGAGGACGGAACATTCTTCTGCATCTGCCGCTCTGCAAGAGCAGAAATGGGCGATGATTGGCTCGGCAAGGGCGCATATCCCGAGGTCAGCAGAATAACCGTTGATCAGGACGAGGATAAAATCACGATTTCCGCAACGAATTACGATAAAATCGTCTGGGTTTCAAACGGCGTTGAGATTGCTCAGGGTGCAAGCATTGATCTTGACGATTATTCGGATTCCGTCGGATGCTATGTCAGAGCATACATTCAGGGCCCCGGAGCTGTCTGCTATGTTCAGCCGTTTGCATTGAGCGTTGAGGGCGAAACCCTTGAAAAAGAGGATATTGCTCCCGTTCACAACTATTCATATATTCTCAGAAAAATTATAACTTTCCTTGATAATTATGTATTCTCAAAATATTCTCTCGTCAGACTCGGCTGGAATTGGCTTGCCTCCGATTGGGGATTCACCATTCCGAATAAATAATAAAGGAGAGAAACCGTAATGAAGAAAGGAAATTCTTTGATATTAACAAAAGCAGTTGCGCTTTTCCTTTCGCTGATTTTCATCTGCTCTGCAGTAACTCCCGCTTTTGCGGCAGACGGTGAAAGCGCAAAGGCTGAAAAAAACTACATAATCGACAACCCCTATGAAGATATAGATTGGGATACCTGGGGGAGCTACAAAACTCAGCTTCACAGCCACACCACCGCAAGCGACGGCTACCTCACCATCCACGAATATGTTCAGGAGCACTATGATTACGACTACGATATAGTTGCTCTCACCGACCACGGAACGATAAACAAGGGCTGGAATCAAGCGCCGGATCTTATTCCTCTGCTTCGCTTCATCAAAAGAGAACGCACCAAAATGGCGGATATCATTCCTTTGACCGAAGAAGAATACGCCGCATATCAGAACGGCACGGCAAAATCCGAGCAAAGCTCCGAATATCCCGTGACAAGAACTCATACCAACGGAATGCTCGATGTTCCGAAAGGCATTGAGCTGAACATGGCAACTCCCGTTGCGGACTGCCATCTGACAGGCTATTTCTGCGACTACGGTCAGGGACTTGCAGGCGTTTTCGGCGACTATGAAACCCCGTCAAAGGGCGTTAAAGAGGCGGGCGGCATTTCGTTCCTTTCTCATGTCGGCGAATATGTTTACACAGACAAGGATTCCGCTGACCATGTCGGTCAGAAGATTGACGACTATTATCCGTCAAAATTCGCAAGAATTTTCCTTGACAATGCGGGTTCTTCGCTCGGCATGGGCATTAACAGCGCAACCGATGCTCACACCCGCTGTGACAGAATCCTTTATGATCAGGTTCTTCAGAAAACAATTCCCAACGGCGTTGTTCCCTGGGGCAACACCTTTGCGGATTCTCACAACATGAACTCCGTCAACGATGCTTTCACAATGAACTGGATGAAAGACTTCAATATGGATGCATTCAGAGAAAGCCTTGAAAAGGGTCAGTTTTTCTCAATCACCTATTATTCAAACGGCGTTGAGCTTAACGGAATGCCGGAGATTCCCGGATTTGACGAGGAAAAAGCGGATGAGCAGAAGCTTGCAAACGCTCCGACGCCCAATGTTACAAGGCTGACCGTCGATCAGGATGCCGACACCATCACCGTTGAGGGCGTTAATTTCAAATATATAACATGGGTATCAAACGGCAATGTTCTCAGGCGTGATACCGTTACCGACGGCAAGGCGACTCTCAACCTTCACGATGATAATTTTGAGGCGGAGCCTTACCTCTATGTCAGATTTTATATCACCGACGAGGAGGGCAAGAATAACGGCATCTGCTATTCTCAGCCTCTTGTTCTCCATGTTGAGGGCGAGGATTTTGAACCCGTTGAAGTTCCCAAAACGAGAGACCTGCCCTATTATCTCAGACTGCTCGTTACGGTTCTTGACTGGACGGTATTCAAATTCAACCCGATTATCTGGATTTTCAAATATTTTGCGCTCGGATACAATGTATTCGATAATTTCTTCAATGCATATTGAGGCTGAACCGAAAGGAAAATTTTTTATATGGCGAAATATCTTATTGTTAACGCAGATGATTACGGAATGTGCCATTCCGCAAACGAAGCGGTTGCAGAGCTGTTTGAGGAGGGTTTTCTCAAATCTTCAACCATTATGATGCCCTGCCCTGCGGCAAAGGAAGCGGTTGATTTTTCAATTGCTCATCCCGAACACGCAATCGGAATTCATCTGACGATGACAAGCGAATGGAAAAAGTACCGCTGGAAGCCCCTCACGGGCGGCAAATCGCTCGTTGACAGGGACGGATACATGTGGCATGAGAGCGACGAGGTTGAAAAAAACGCCGATTATAAAGAGCTTGAAGCCGAAATCAGGGCGCAGATCGACCTTGCTCACAGCATGGGCATGAAGCCCTCGCATATTGACAACCACATGGGTTCGCTCTACGGTCATTACACCGGCAGGCTCAGTCTCGGCAAGCTTGCAATCAGAGTCTGCGGCGAATACGGCTATGCCTACCGTGTGTTCACAAAGCACGATAAGCGGATTTGTCCCAAGGGCGTGCCTTATCCGCTTTATGCGGGGCTGTCCTTCCTCGTCAGGCATTGGGGCAAAAAATATAATGTTGTCATTCCCGATTATCTGCTGTTCCCCGATTGGAATGACAAAATGCGTGAAAGCTACGAAACCTACAGAACAGAGATTCTTAAGATTTGGACGGATCTGCCCGACGGAGTAACCGAGACCTTTGTTCATCCCTCAATTGAGAGCGATGAGATAAAGAATATCACCGCCCTGTGGCGTGACAGAGTCTGGGAATACCGGCTTATGAAAGACCCGTATGTTAAAAAATATCTTGAGGATAACGGCGTTCAGCTTATAAGCTACAGAGAGCTTATCGAAATGAAAGGCGGAACAGTTCGGGGATAAAACAAGTTAAGAAAAACCGTTAAAACGGCTTGCGTCGGAATTTTCAGCCGATGCAAGCCGTTATTGCATCTCCAACAGACGCAAGTGCGATTTTGTCTTGACAAAACTATCTTTAACCGCTATTCTTTTAATGGTAAGGCAGAAACCTATACTATATCATTCCGGAGGAATTATGATAAGGGCTGAAGAAAGCGTAATCGGAATCCTTGCCCATGTTGATGCAGGCAAAACCACCCTGACCGAATCAATTCTTTACAAAACCGGCGCAATTCGTCATTTCGGCAGGGTTGACAAAAAGGATTCATGGTTTGATTCCCATGAGCTTGAAAGGAGCAGAGGAATCACCATTTTTTCAAAACAGAATCCGTTCAGTCTCGGAGAAAAGCGCTTTACCCTTGTTGATACCCCGGGTCATACCGATTTTTCCGCCGAAATGGAGCGCACTCTCGGCGTGCTTGATTACGCCGTGCTTGTTATTGACGGCACGGGCGGAGTAAGAAGCCACACAGAGACGATTTGGCGTCTGCTCGGCGAATACAAGGTTCCGCCGTTCATTTTTATCAACAAAATGGACAGAGCCGAGAAGGGCAGAGAAAAACTGCTCGGCGAGCTTAAAAATTGCTTCGGCGACGGCTTCGTTGACTTTTCCTGCGGCGATGAAAAGCGTATTCTTGAAGAGGTTTCAATGCTCAGCGAGGATTTACTCGGCGAATATCTTGACGGAAATACCGATGAAGAGTTCTGGCTTCGGAGCATTGCCGATGAAATAGCTCAAAGGCGGCTTTTTCCGTGCTTTTTTGGCTCTGCGCTGAGCGGAGACGGCGTTGACGGGCTTCTTGAAGCGATTGAAAAGCTGACCGTTGCGAAAGAATATCCCGATGAGTTCGGCGCAAGGGTTTATAAGGTTCTTTATGATTCAAAAGGCTGTCGGCAAACCTTTTTGAAGGTGACGGGAGGCGTGCTTTCCGTCAAAATGCCTCTCGGCATTGAAAAAGCGGACAGAATCAGGATTTATTCGGGCGAAAAAGCCGAAAATGCCGAAAAAATAAAGGCAGGCGGAGTCTGCGCCGTTGAGGGGCTGAGGTCTGCCGAGCCGGGAGATGTTCTCGGGGCTGACGGCAGGCGGTTCAGCCGCCCCGCAAAGCTTCGCCCGATGCTTGCGGCGGGGGTTGAAATCCTTGACTCAACCGATTTTCACGATGCGCTCCGAAAGCTGAGAATGCTCGGCGAGGAAATGCCCGAGCTGTCGGTTCAATGCTTTTCGTCGGGCGGCGTTGAGCAGATTCAGATTCAGGTTATGGGCAGAATCCAGCTTGAAATTCTGAAAGAGCTTGTCGCCGAACGGTTCGGAATGGCGATTGATTTCGGCGCATGCAGAATTTTATATAAAGAAACGGTGGCTTCGCCCGTCATGGGCTACGGTCACTATGAGCCGCTCCGCCACTACGCCGAGGTTCATCTGCGGATTGAGCCTGCGCCGAGAGACAGCGGAGTTGCGGCAGAGAGCGAATGCAGCCTTGAAGTGCTCGATTCAAATTTTCAGAATGTCGTATTAACGCATATTCTCGAAAAAGAACATAAAGGCATTCTGACGGGCTCGCCGCTGACGGATGTTAAAATTGTTCTGACCGCAGGGCGTTCCCACCTCAAGCACACCGAGGGCGGCGACTTCCGTGAGGCGGTCTACCGTGCCGTTCGTCAGGGGCTTGAAAAAGCGGAGAATGTTCTGCTTGAGCCGTATTATGCATTCACTCTGCGTGTTCCGGGCGAATATGTCGGCAGGGCAATTTCGGATATTCAACGGCTCTGCGGAGAGTTTGACCCGCCGGATATTGCGGAGGAATATGCAACAATCAAGGGCTGTGCCCCGGTTTCGGAGTTCATGGATTATCCCCGTGAGGTCACGGCATACACGGGCGGCAGAGGTTCGGTTTCGCTGAGCGAAAACGGATACCGACCGTGCCATAACGCCGCCGAGGTGATTGAAAAAATCGGCTACGAAAAAGAAAGAGACCTTGAAAACCCGTCGTCTTCAATTTTCTGCTCCCACGGAGCGGGCTTTGAGGTCAAGTGGCAGGATGTTGACCGAATGAGACATATTAAGGATTAAAAGTAACTGCGGTTACATAACAAAGGAGAAGTGAAAAAATGGCAAAGATAATCGGAGAAAAAATCGCCAATATCCCTTGGCAGGAGAAGCCGCAGGGCTGGCGTTATCCCGTTTGGCGCTACAGCGCAAACCCCATCATAACAAGAGATAATCTTTTTATGGCAAACAGCATTTTCAATTCAGCCGTTGTTCCTTACGGCGACGGCTTTGCGGGAGTTTTCAGAGTTGACTATTATTCCCGTGACCAGAGGCTTGTTACGGGCTTCAGCAAGGACGGCATTGATTGGAATCTTGACGAAAAGGTGATTTTTGAGGGCTACGACCCGAGGCTGTGCATGATTGAGGGCAAATACTATCTCTCATGGGTTAACCACACTCCCCACGGCACAACAATCGGCATAGCTTACACAACCGATTTCAAGGAATGGACTCAGCTTGAGGACGCCTGCTATCCCGTTGCGAGAAACGGCGTGCTGTTCCCGAGAAAAATCGGTGATGAATATATGCTTCTCATCCGTCCCTGCGACAGAGGTCACACGCCCTACGGCGATATTTTCCTCAGCAGAAGCAAGGATCTGACCTATTGGGGCAAGCACCGCTTTGTCATGGCTCCCGTTAAGATTTGGGAGTCAACCAAAATCGGCGCAGGCCCGACACCCATTGAGACCGACGAGGGCTGGCTTATGTTCTATCACGGCGTTCTCACAAGCTGCAACGGCTTCACCTACAGCATGGGTGCGGCGATTCTCGACCTTGAAAAGCCTTGGATTGTCAAGCACAGAGCGGATTGTTTCCTGCTCTCTCCCCATGAAAATTACGAATGCGTCGGCGATGTTCCGAATGTTGTTTTCCCCTGTGCCGCTCTTGCAGACAGCGAAACGGGAAGAATCGCAATCTATTACGGTGCCGCTGACACAACGGTTTCAATGGCATTCACAACGGTTGACGAAACGATTGATTTCATCAAAAAGAATGATTTGATTAAATAAAAGAAGCGGGCTGACGCACTCGGATTTGTGCATCAGCCCGTTGTCTTTTTGCTTTATTCTTTAACAATATATGCGGCGTTGACCCAGCCGTTGACCGATTCATATGAAACATATGCCCAGCCGGGAACGGATTTTGAAACGGTGACCGTTGAACCGTTCGGAATCTTTATCAGCACCTCTGCCGAGGTTTCGGGCAGTGCTCTGACATTCAGAACGCTTCCGTTGGTTTTGACTTTGTATATGCCTGCATCAACGGGCGCTGTGTTTCCGACGGTTGCGGCAACCTCCTGAACACGGGCGTTGAAATAGACCTCTCCGTTATTCAGCTTTTCGCCGTAAGCTTCAAAAAGCTCGCTGACCGTAACGAGCTTAAAGCCCTTTTGAACAAGACCGGGAATCACCATTTCGCACAGGTCTGCGGTAAAATCATATATATCGTGCATGAGAACGATATCTCCGCCCTGGGCGCTTTCAAGCACGTTGTCACAGATTTTTTTCATGTCTGCGCTGCGCTGTTCCTCGCTTCTGCCCTTGTGGGCGGCGTCCTTGAACCTCCAATCGTTCGTGTCGATTGACCATTGAATCAGCGGCATTCCGATATCCTCGGTAACGCCCTTATATGCTCCGCCTGGCGCTCTGAAAAGAGCGGGAGCCTTGCCCGTTATTGATTTCAGCGTTGAGTTAGGGGCATCAACCTGTTCACGAAGCACATCGTAGCTGCATTTAGTCAGCGTTTTGTGATCCTTTGAGTGGTTGCCGATTTCACAGCCCAGTTCCGAGGCTCGCTTTATGGTTGAAGCGTTGTTTTCAATGTTGTAGCCGACAACAAAGAAGGTTGCAACGCCGTTGTTCTGTTCAAGAACATCAAGAATCCTGTTGGTGGTTGCTCCTCTTGGCCCGTCGTCAAAGGTCAGAGCAATAAGCTTGTCATTCGGCGAATATTTCGGCTTCTGAGTTGTCGGAGTACTGCTTATTCCCGTCATTGCGGGATTTGAATTGCTTTCTCCCCCCGGAGTTACCTCCGATGTTCCGCCGTTCTGCCTGCAGCCGCTGAAAACGAGCAGTAAAGCCAGAATTATTGCGAATACCGCAGCAAAGTTTTTCCGATTTCTCATAATCACACTCCCTTACTTTTTATGTTCTCCGTTTACGGACATTATATTACATTTTTTTTAAACTGATTTTATAAAAAAGAAAAATAACTGCATTGTAATAATTTTTAACAATTGAGTAATAATTTGTTATTTTTTATGGAAAACGGTTATTTATATAAGAAGCGGAGAAAAATTCAGAATATACAAAAACAGATTACAGACCCAATCCTTTAGGGAAAATCAGCCTGTAATCTGCTTTTTTAAAATTCCGATATTAAATATTACTTGCCACGGACTCAGAGGTTACCAGATTTTCTTGTCGGCAATGTCCTCAACAGCCTTTGCGGCGAAGTCGGCAACGCTCATTGCGCCGATATCTCCCTCGCCTCTCTTGCGAACGGAAACCGTTCCGTCCTCGATTTCCTTGTCGCCGACAAGGAGCATGTAGGGGATTTTCTGAAGCTGAGCTTCACGGATTTTATAGCCGATCTTTTCGCTGCGCTCGTCAACGGTAACTCTCATGCCCATTGCTTCAAGCTTTTTGCGAACGGAGTTTGCATATTCCTGATGGCGGTCGGCAATCGGGAGCAGTCTTATCTGCTCGGGAGCGAGCCAGAGCGGGAATGCGCCTGCATATTTCTCAATAAGCAGAGCAAGGGTACGCTCGTAGCAGCCGATAGAGGTTCTGTGAATGATATAGGGGTTTTTCTTTGTGCCGTCTGCGGCAACATATTCCATGCCGAATTTCTCGGCGAGCATCTGGTCAATCTGAATGGTGATGAGCGTATCCTCTTTGCCGTGAACATTCTTAATCTGAATATCAAGCTTGGGGCCGTAGAAAGCAGCTTCGCCGATACCGATTTTATAAGGAATCTCGAGGTGGTCAAGAATTTTCTTCATAACGCCCTGAGCCTCGTCCCACTGTTCTGCGGTTCCGATATATTTTGCTCTGTCATCGGGATCCCACTGAGAGAAGCGGTAAGAAACGTCTTCATAAAGGCCGAGAGTTTTGAGCATATAGATTGCAAGCTCAAGACAGCCCTTGAATTCGTCTTCAAGCTGTTCGGGAGTGCACATAAGATGACCTTCGGAAATCGTGAACTGTCTGACACGGATAAGTCCGTGCATTTCGCCGCTTGCCTCGTTGCGGAAAAGGGTTGAGGTCTCGTTGTAACGGAGCGGCAGGTCACGGTATGAACGGGCTCTGTTGAGATATGCCTGATACTGGAACGGGCAGGTCATGGGGCGCAGAGCAAAGACCTCATCGTCTTTTTCTTCATCGCCGAGAACAAACATGCCGTCCTGATAGTGATCCCAATGGCCTGAGAGCTTATAAAGGTCGCTCTTTGCCATATAGGGAGTTTTTGTGAGAAGCCAGCCTCTT
This sequence comes from Clostridiaceae bacterium, assembly GCA_016295895.1. Taxonomy (GTDB): domain Bacteria; phylum Bacillota; class Clostridia; order Oscillospirales; family Acutalibacteraceae; genus CAG-177. Next base: position 8,820 of record JAEDKI010000011.1, read on the forward strand.
CTCTGCTCCTCGTCCTCAACAAAACGCTGAAGAGTCTGAATAATTCTTGCACCGTTGGGCAGAAGAATGGGCAGACCTTGACCGATAAGGTCGCTCGTTGTGAATATTTCAAGCTCTCTGCCGAGCTTGTTGTGGTCTCTCTTCTTTGCTTCCTCAATGGCTTCAAGATGAGCGTCAAGCTCGGATTTCTTGGTGAAAGCCGTGCCGTAAATTCTCTGAAGCATTTTATTCTTGGAGTCGCCTCTCCAATATGCGCCCGTGCAGGAGGTGAGCTTGAAAGCCTTGATTCTGCCCGTGTCGGGGATATGAGGGCCTGCGCAAAGCTCGTCAAATTCGCCCTGCTTATAGAACGAAATCTTTTCGCCCTTGTCGGAGTGCTCTTTGATAAGCTCAACCTTGTAGGTTTCGCCCTTTGCTTCCATGAGCTTTATTGCTTCCTCGGGGTCAAGCTCATATTTTTCAAGCGGGAGAGCTTCCTTGACGATTTTGCTCATTTCCGCTTCGATTTTTTCAAGAATTTCGGGTGTGAACGGAACATCGATATCAAAATCATAGTAAAAACCGTTATCGATTGCGGGGCCGATGGCAAGCTTTGCTTCGGGATAGAGCCTTTTAACCGCCTGAGCAAGAACATGGGAGGCGGTGTGGCGCAGAGCCCATTTGCCGTCGGGGTCGTCAAAGGTGAGAATTTCAAGCTCGCAATCGCTTTCGAGAGGAGTTCTCAGATCGGCAACCTTTCCGTCAATTTTGCAGGAGCAGGCGGCTTTGAAAAGACCTGCACCGAGGCTTTTTGCAACATCCATGGCGGTTGTGCCGTTTTCAAACTCCTTAACGACTCCGCCCTTGAGGGTAACATTTATCATTATTATCATCCTTTCTTTTTGTAAAAAAATAAGCCCCATCCTGAACAAAACAGGATGAAGCAATATACTCCACGGTTCCACCCGTTATTCCGCTTAAAAAAGCGGCTCTCGGCAGCTTTAACGCAGCTGATACGGCTGACCTTATTTCGGAGAGCACTCGGCAGCGGTAGCGGCTTGCGGGCTTTTGCCGCCCTTTCAGCCACGGGGCAGCTCTCTGAAAAAAGCCGTTTGCAGGCAGCCTTCTGCCTCAACGATTTTGATATTTCTTTATTATCTTATCACTCATTTTATTTAAAGTCAATAGAAAAAATGAGGAAAAATCGATAAAAAACTTGACAATAACAGTATAAAAGTATACTATAGATACAATGGTGTTATTTTGTGCCAAGCGAACCGAGTTTCGTTTAAATACACCATTGGTAGATTTTTTGCAAAATTTTCATATCGGTTCTGCACCCGCAGACCGCAAAATTTTTTGAAAAGGAGGAACGCACCATTAACACTCAAGTATCCCTTTGGATTGTTATTCTTGTTGCCGTCGTTGCAGTTGTGGGCATGGTTGTAATGTTCATTCTCGGCGGTTTACATAGAAAAAAGACAGCCGAAGCGGCTATAGGCTCTGCCGAGCAGGAAGCTAACAAGATTGTCAGCGACGCCATCGCAGAAGCCGAAGCCAAGAAAAAAGAAGCTGTGCTTGAAGCAAAAGACGAAATCCACAAGCAAAGAACCGAAACAGAAAAAGAACTTCGTGAAAGGCGCAACGAGGTTCAGCGTATGGAGCGCCGCATCAACCAGAAAGAGGAAACTCTCGACAAAAAGAGCGACAACCTCGAGAAAAAGGAAGAAGTTCTCAACGGCAAAATCAAGGAGGCTGAGGCTCGCCTTGAAGAGGTTGAGAGCATCAAGAAAAGCCAGTTTGAAATGCTCGAAAGAATTTCGGGCTTCACAAAGGATCAGGCTAAGGAATATATCCTTAAAACCCTTGAATCAGACCTTGACCACGAAAAAGCGGTCAAGATTCAGGAATTTGAGCAGCGCACCAAGGACGAAGCCGAACAGCTCGCAAGAGAGGTTATCACAACCGCAATTCAGCGCTGCGCCGCAGACCATGCCGCTGAAACAACCGTTTCCGTTGTTCCTCTGCCCAATGACGAAATGAAGGGCAGAATCATCGGCAGAGAGGGCAGAAATGTCAGAACCCTTGAAATGATAACGGGCGTTGACCTTATCATTGACGACACGCCCGAGGCAATCACCGTTTCGTGCTTTGACCCCGTTCGCAGAGAGATTGCAAGAGTTGCTCTTGAAAAGCTCGTTGCAGACGGCAGAATCCACCCCGCAAGAATTGAAGAAATGTATGACAAGGCAAAGCGTGAGGTTGAAGCAACAATCAAGCAAACAGGCGAGCATGCGCTTATCGATGCGGGCGTTAACAATGTTCATCCCGAAATCGTTAAGCTTCTCGGCAAGCTCAGATACCGCACAAGCTACGGTCAGAATGTTCTCAAGCATTCGCTTGAAGTTTCATACATTGCCGGACTCATGGCGTCGGAACTTGGCACCGATGTCAGATTGGCAAAAAGAGCAGGCTTGCTGCATGATATCGGCAAGGCTCTCGACCATGAGATGGAAGGCTCCCATGTTGATTTGGGCGTTGAATTTGCAAAGAGATACAAAGAAAACGATATAGTTCTTAACGCTATCAAGGCTCACCACGGCGAGGTTGAGGCAAAATCGGTCACCGCCGCTCTCGTTCAGGCGGCAGACGCTATTTCAGCCGCAAGACCCGGCGCAAGGCGTGAGGATGTTCAAAACTATGTTAAGCGCCTTGAAAAGCTTGAAGAAATCGCAGATTCGTTTGAGGGCGTTGAGCGTTCGTTCGCCATTCAGGCGGGCAGAGAAGTCAGAATCATGGTTAAGCCCAACATCATTACGGACGACAAGATGGTTCTTCTTGCAAGAGATGTTGCCAAAAAGATTGAGGAGAGCATGGAATATCCCGGTCAGATCAAGGTTAACATTATCAGAGAGAGCAGAACTGTTGATTACGCTAAATAATAAAACAAAGGGCTGCATTTTTGCAGCCCTTTTCCGATTTGATTTAATTTCCACGGAGGTTATCTGATGAATATTCTCGTTATCGGCGATGTTGTTTCGGCGGCGGGCTGTGAATATCTGCGCAGCGTTCTGCCCGGCTTCAAGCGGCTCAAAAATATTGATTTCTGCATTGCCAACGGTGAAAATTCCGCCGTGGGCAACGGCATTACGCCGTTTTCGGCGCAATATCTTTTTGACAGCGGCGTTGACTTTTTAACAACGGGTAACCATGTTTACCGCCGCAGAGAGTTTTATGAAATGCTCGATGAACGCAGCGATATCATCCGACCCGCCAATTTCAGCGCCCGCAATCCGGGCAAAGGATTCTCGGTTGTCGATATGGGATATGTCAAAATCGGAATAATAAATCTTTCGGGAATGGCTTATATGGACAGATGCGGCAATCCCTTTGACGCAGTTGACGAAATTCTGCCCAAGCTTTCGGATTGCAGGATAACCCTTGTTGATTTTCATGCCGAGGCAACCGCCGAAAAAAGGGCGCTCGGATTCTATCTTGACGGCAGGGTTTCCGCCGTTTACGGCACTCACACCCATGTTCTGACCGCCGATTCCGTGATTTTGCCCAAAGGCACGGCTTATATCACCGACATCGGCATGACGGGCGTTAAAAATTCGGTTCTCGGCGTTAAGTCCGAAATCTCAATCGAATGGCTCAGAACGGGAATGCCCGCAAGATTTGACCCGGCGCAGGGCGAATGCATGATGAACGGCTGTATTTTTGAATTCGACAACAAAACCGGCAGGGCGCTGAGCGTCGAGCCGGTCAATATAGAATGATTTTTCGGAGAAATTTTTATGCAAAAGCTTTTGAGTTATATGCGCTCCGCATGTCAGCAGTATGAAATGATAAGCGACGGAGACAGAATTGCCGTCGGCGTTTCGGGCGGTAAGGATTCCGTTTCCCTGCTTGTCGGTCTTTCCGAACTGCGCCGCTTTTATCCTGCAAAATTTGATATCGTTGCGATAACGGTTGACCCCCGTTTCGGCGGAGAGGACGGCGATTATTCTCAGATTGAGGAGCTTTGCCGCCGTATTGATGTTAAATATGTTATCAAACGCACTCAGCTTGCCGAGGTTATTTTCGATATCAGAAAAGAGAGCAATCCTTGCAGTCTTTGCGCAAGAATGCGCCGTGGCGCTCTGCACGACGCCGCCAAGGAAGCGGGATGCAATAAAATTGCGCTCGGCCATCATCTTGACGATGTGGCGGAAACTTTCATAATGAATCTTTTCAACGGCGGAACGCTTGACTGCTTCATGCCCGTGACCTATCTTTCACGAAAAGAACTATATATGATAAGACCGCTTATTTTTGCAAGGGAGAGCGATTGCAGGCGGGTTGCCCGCAAGATGAATCTGCCCGTTGTGAAAAGCAAATGCCCTGCCGACGGCGCAACCGAACGGCAGGAGGTCAAGGAAATGCTTTCCGCTCTTGAAAAGAAATACGGCGATGTCCGCAGTAAAATTCTCGGCGCAATGCAGAGAAAGGGAGTAAACGGTTATTGATTTGACCCGAACATACCGTATTTGATTTTTATCCGGTCAAGCTTTTCTATGAACGCTTTTCCTGCAAGCAGAAGAACGACGGCGGTTGTTGCCGCATGGGAGAAGTTGAACGGCACGCCCGAAGCGTAAATCGAAAGAATCTGTTTGAGCGAAAAATCGGTTGCCATCATCAGCACCGAGCTTATATCGACTATCAGTCCGTAAATAACGAAGCACAGTATTCCGCCGACAGCGGCGAGAATCAGGCGGTTATTGCGGACTTTTTTGTTGCAGAAAATCAATCCTGCCGCAAGCCCCACGGCTCCCATGGCAAGCATCTGAAACGGAGTCCACGGACCCTGCCCGAAAAGGAAATTTGAAACAAACATTGAGAGCGCTCCGCAGATAAAGCCCGACTGTGCGCCGAAGCATGCCGCAGTAATAATAACGATGGCGCAGGACGGCTTGATGGTCGGCAGAGAAAAGAAAGCCGCTCTTGATGCGGCGGCAAGCGCCGACATGCAGGCGAGAACAGCAAGCTCTCTTGCAGACGGTCTGCTTTTTTCAAATGATACGAGAAGCGGAAGGCAGGAAACGGCGATAATCAGCACCGCCATGAGGTAATAATATTCTTTACCGCTCAGGAATCTGTTCAAAACGCATGCGGCGGCAATCAGCAGAGCCGCAGTTATAACCGAAAGCACGGCGGCTTTTTTGCTGCTCAAAGAGAAAGATTTTCTCTGCAAAGCGAAATCACATCCTTGTCCGTTACGCAGTTTTCAAAAATATGGCGTGAGAGCTTGTTTGCCGAGGTGGTGTAGAAGCAGTTGCCCGCAAAAAAGCTGTTGGCGTCGCTGACGCATACTGCCTGAGAGTCGAAAATCATGGTGCAGAAATCGGCGTTGGCGGCGCAGAACTCGATATCATGCGAAATCATAATAACAGTCTTGCCGTTTTCACGAAGCCTGCGGAGAATTTCGGCAAAGGTCAGCTTGAATTCGCAGTCCATGCCCTTTGTCGGCTCGTCGAGAAGTAAAATATCGGGGTCTTTGAGCAGAAGCTTTGCAAGAGCGGTTCTCTGCTGTTCTCCTCCGCTCAGGTCGTAGGGGTGGCGGTCAAGCAGAGCGGAAATGCCGCAAAGTCGGGCAATTTCAGCTGTTTTTTCTTTGTCCGCTCCCATTTCTTCAAGCTCCGCCGATACCGTTTTTCGGGTAAAAAGCGCCTGAGGATTCTGCGGCATGGCGAGAACCCGTGCGGAGGATTTTTTTATGTTTTCGCCGAAAAATGAGATTTTACCCGAAAGCGGTTTCAATTCGCCCGTGAGCAGGCGGATAAGCGTTGATTTGCCCGCTCCGTTGCAGCCCGTAACCGCAAAAATGCTGTTTTTCGGAACGCTGAGACTGAGATTTTCGAGAATATTTTTGCCGTTTTTATCATATCTGAAAAATAAATTCTTTATTTCAACTGCCGTTCCTTGATTCTTAAACTCGGGAACGGCGATTTTGTTTGATTTGATTTCTTTATTTTCAAAAAGGGAAGAAAGCCATTTTGCACTCTCGTTGACTGAGAGCGGAGTTTTGCCCTTTCCGCCCAGAGCGGAGTGGATTCTGACCCCCGAAGGCATTGCAAGGCTGATAAAACCGCCGATTTTGTCGGAATGATTGCCAAGCTCCGAGGGAGGGCAGTCGGCGGCAACAGCGCCGCAGTCCATGACGATAACACGGCTTGCATAGCCGAAAGCTTCTTCAAGGCGGTGCTCGGTCATTATAACGGTTGTTCCGAGGTCACGGTTGATTTTTGAAACCGTTGAGAGAAAATTCTCTGCGGCAACGGGGTCAAGCTGAGAGGTCGGCTCGTCGAGGATCAGAAGGTCGGGTGAGGTCGCCATAACGGAGGCAAGGTTCAGAAGCTGTTTCTGACCGCCCGAAAGCTCTGAGATTTTTTTGTCAAACCAATTGCCGATTCCGAAATATGAAGCCATTTCCGCAACTCTGAGCCGAACGGAATCCGTGCTCATGCCGAGATTTTCAAGGCTGAAAGCCATTTCATGCCACACCTTGTCGGTTACAATCTGACTTTCGGGATCCTGCATGACAAAGCCGATTTTTTCGGCGGCGGTTCGCTCGCTGAGTTCGTCAACAGGCGTTCCGTCAAAAAGAACGGAGCCGCTCCGTTTGCCCGAGGGCAAAAGATTTTTCTTGAGGTGACGGAGCAGAGTGGTTTTTCCGCAGCCGCTTCTGCCGCAGATAACAACAAATTCACCCCTGCCGACGCCGAAGCTGATATCATTCAGCGCATTTTCATCGGAAAGAGGATAGGCAAAGCTCAGGTTTTTGCATACAATCTGTTCCATTTTATCACCTCCGAAGCGTCATATATTAAAGGTAAAAAGCAAAGCACGGCATAAGCCGCCGACGATGCGATGAGGGCGGGCGTGAAGCCGCCAAGCATAATTATCGGATTATAGAGAGCCTGAACCGCTCCGCAGAGCCTTGCGGCGACAATCGGGATTAAGGCGATGACCGTTGCGGCAATCAGAACTGTATCGGCGGGCGAGAGCTTATATCTTGAATAGCTTGTTCTGCCTTTCAGACCGTAGCCCCTTGATTTCATTGAATCTGCCGTATCGATTCCGTGCTCAAGCGCACGGGTTATAACGCCCGAAACGGCGGCACAGCCGTTTTTGATTTTTGCGATTTTTCCGCCCGATTCTTCAAGCCCTGCGCCCCTTCTTGCGCTGAGCGCTTCTCCGAGCTGCCTTGAATACAGCGGAACAAACCGCAGGGTCATCATAACGAGCAGAGCAAGGTGCGGCAGACGCTTGCCGAAAAGATGAAGAATTTTGTCCTCGGTCATTACCTCGTTCCAGCAGACGAACCACAGCATCATTGTGACAATCGTAACGCCGGTTACTGCGCCGTAAACGATTGATTCAAGCGTCAGATTGTTTCCGTTCGGGAAAGTGTAAAGCACCGTCACTCCGTAATGCGAAACAAGGGCATTAATCAGCGTGACAAACGCCGCAAGAGGCAGCAGAGCGAAGAAAAATGTTTTAAGCACGGATTTTCCTTTGAGCCTGACGGCATAGGCAAGAGAAGAAACGAGGGATAGGGCAATGAATACGGGATGATTCAGAACGAGAGAAAAAGCAATAACGGCGGCAAAATATAAGAAACCGACCGCAGGATGACTGCGTGCAAAAGCGCCGTTCATTTGATTTCCCCCTTTCAGAAATAATAAAAAACCTCTCTGCAATGAGCAGAGAGGCAGAGCATACAAATATGCAAACTTCCGTTACGCCACCCTCCGCTGCCCGAAGGTCGCTTAACAATATCGATTATCCGATAAAAGGCTTTCCGACTTTAACGGCAATGGCTGTTGCGACGGAATTTCACCGTTCTTTCCCTTTTTGAATAACAATATTCGATTAGCAGTTAACATAATATCACCAAAACCGAATAATGTCAATTTTTATTTGTTACCGCCCATGATGGCTTCGTCAATGGCTTCTGCGGCGTTTTTGCCTGCGCCCATGGCAAGGATAACTGTTGCGGCGCCCGTAACGGCGTCACCGCCCGCATAAACCTTGTCCTTTGAGGTGTGGCCTGTTTCATCATAGGTTATTATTCCGCCCCAGGGCTTTGTCTCAAGTCCGGGAGTGGTTGCCTTGATGAGCGGGTTCGGCGAAGTTCCGAGAGCCATGATAACGCAGTCAACATCAATGCTGAAGCCGCTTCCGTCAACGGCAATGGGTCTGCGGCGGCCCGATGCGTCGGGTTCGCCAAGCTCCATCATAACGCACTTTATACCTGTAACATTTCCGTTTTCGTCGCCCATGATTTCAACGGGATTGGTGAGGGTTCTGAAATTGATGCCCTCCTCCATGGCGTGATGAACCTCCTCACGGCGTGCGGGGAGCTCCTCCATGCTTCTTCTGTAGATGATGTCAACCTGAGCGCCGAGACGCCTTGCGCATCTTGCGGCGTCCATGGCAACATTGCCGCCGCCGATAACAGCCGCTCTGAGAGTATGCTCAACGGGAGTTTCACCGTTATTCTTATATGCTTTCATCAGGTTCATTCTCGTCAGGAACTCGTTGGCGGAATAAACGCCCTTGAGGTTTTCGCCGTGAATGCCCATGAATTTGGGAAGGCCTGCGCCCGAACCGATGAAAACGGATTCAAAGCCGTAATCGTCAATCAGCTCGTCAATTGAAAGGGTCTTGCCGATAACGATGTTGGTTTTGATTTCAACGCCGATTTCTTTAAGGCCGTCAATTTCCTTCTGAACAATTGCCTTGGGAAGTCTGAACTCGGGAATGCCGTAAACGAGAACGCCGCCTGCGGTGTGGAGAGCTTCAAAGACCGTAACCTCATAGCCCTTTTTGGCAAGGTCGCCTGCGCAGGCAAGGCCTGCGGGGCCTGAGCCGACAACGGCAACCTTATGACCGTTGGATTCAGGCTTAACGGGCTTTTCGGTTGAATTGGCGTTGTGATAATCGGCAACGAATCTTTCAAGTCTGCCGATGGCAACGGGCTCGCCCTTGATTCCTCTGACGCATTTTCCCTCGCACTGATTTTCCTGAGGGCAAACTCTGCCGCAGACTGCGGGGAGAGATGAGGATTTTGAAATAATTTTATAAGCGTTTTCAAATTCGCCCTTTGCAACCTCTGCTATGAAGTCGGGGATATAAACCTTAACGGGGCAGCCTCCGACGCAGGGCTTGTTTTTGCAGTTAAGGCAGCGACCTGCCTCCTCGATTGCCTGCTCGGGAGTGTAGCCGAGAGAAACCTCTTTGAAGTTTTTGCTTCTGACCTCGGGGTTCTGCTCAGGCATCGGAGTTTTATTTTTTGACATGTTAGGCATATTATTTTACCTCCTGACCGAACAGTCTGCAAGCCTTGTCACGGGCCTGTGACTCAAAATCACGGTACATGGTGTTTCTTTCGATTGCTTCGTCGAAGTCAACGAGATGGCCGTCAAACTCGGGGCCGTCAACGCAGGCGAATTTTGTTTCACCGCCGACGGAAAGGCGGCAGCCGCCGCACATTCCCGTGCCGTCAATCATAATCGGGTTCATCGAAACGATGGTCTTAACCGAATATTCCTTTGTGAGCTTGCTGACGAATTTCATCATAACAAGCGGACCGATTGCGATAACCTCGTCGTATTTGTCGCCCGAATCAAGCAGTCTCTTGAGAGCCTCCGTAACAAGACCCTTTTCGCCTGCCGAGCCGTCGTCGGTCATGAGAATATATTCCGAGCTGTTCTTTGCGAATTCATCGCCGAGGATAACAAGATCCTTTGAGCGGAAGCCTGCGACAACATGAACCTCACAGCCCTGAGCATGGAGCTTTTTGGTTACGGGATAAGCGATTGCGCAGCCTACGCCGCCCGCAACAACGGCAACTCTTTTAAGACCCTCGGTCTTGGTTGCTCTGCCGAGAGGGCCGACAAAGTCGTGGAGCTTATCGCCCTGCTGAAGATGGCCGAGCTTTTCGGTTGTTGCTCCGACAACCTGAAAAATAATTGTAATTGTTCCCTTTTCTCTGTCATAATCGGCAACGGTGAGGGGAATTCTTTCTCCCTCTTCATCAACTCTGAGAATGATGAACTGACCCGGCTCAGCCTTTTTCGCAACGAGCGGTGCACGGATTTCCATGAGGCATACCGTGGGGTTGAGCATTTCTTTTTTCATTATATCAAACATAAATCATACCTCCGAAAAAAGGCTGCCGAACAATAATCCGGCAGCCGCAGTCGTTAAATCAGAAATCAACCTTTGTGTCATAGTAGCAGCATTTAAGCAGCTTTTCCATTTCTTCCTGAGAGGGCTGACGGGGGTTGGAGCCTGTGCAGGCATCTGCAATTGCGTTCTTTGCAATTTCGGGAAGCTTTGCAAGGAAAACATCCTCGGGAACGAAGCCCTGCTCGGTGGGGTAGCTGTCAGCGCCGTAGTTCTTGATGCAATGAGGAATGTTGAGCTTATCGTTCATTCCTCTGAGATATTCGATAAGAAGCTGAACCTTCTCCTCAACGGTGCTTCCGCCGAGGTTCATGAAGTCAGCAATCTTGGCGTAACGCTTTGCTGCGGTCTCGTCCTTTGCATTGAACTCAATAACCTTGGGAAGATACATTGCGTTTGCTGCGCCGTGAATGATGTGAGCGCCGTAGTCTGCGAAAGCAGCGCCGGTCTTGTGAGCCATTGAGTGAACGATGCCGAGAAGTGCATTTGAGAATGCCATGCCTGCAAGGCACTGAGCGTTGTGCATTTTCTCACGGCTCTCTGCATCGCCGTTGTATGAATCAACAAGGTTCTCCTGAATCATTTCGATTGCATGGAGAGCGAGGGGATCTGTGTAGTCACAGTTGCAGGTTGAAACATAAGCTTCGATTGCATGGGTCATAGCGTCCATGCCGGTGTGAGCAACGAGCTTCTTGGGCATTGTTTCTGCAAGCTCGGAATCAACGATTGCAACATCGGGAGTAATTTCAAAGTCAGCAATGGGATATTTGATGCCCTTCTGATAATCGGTGATGATTGAGAATGCGGTAACCTCGGTAGCAGTGCCCGAAGTTGAGGGGATAGCGCAGAAATGAGCCTTTTTGCGAAGCGGAGGAATTCCGAAAACCTTGCACATATCCTCAAAGGTGATTTCGGGATACTCATATTTAATCCACATTGCTTTTGCAGCGTCGATGGGTGAGCCGCCGCCCATTGCAACAATCCAGTCGGGCTCATACTCAAGCATAACCTGAGCGCCCTTCATAACGGTTTCAACCGAGGGGTCGGGCTCGATGCCTTCAAAGAGCTTAACCTCCATGCCTGCTTCTTTAAGGTATTCGACCGCTTTGTCGAGGAAGCCGAATTTCTTCATTGAGCCGCCGCCGACGCAGATGATAGCTTTTTTGCCGGGAAGTGTTTTAAGAGCCTCAAGAGAGCCCTTGCCGTGATAGAGATCTCTGGGAAGTGTAAATCTTGCCATAGTTGTTACCTCCTGAAATTTTTTATTCTTTACGGTTTAAAGCTTATCACAAAGGCGGCAAAAAGTGAAATGCAAAAAATATATATCGGTATTACTTTATTGATATATATGTATCAATTCAGCCCGAAAACGGGCAATTTTGCCTTTCAAAAAAAATAATTTCATATGTTGAAAAATCATAATAATTGTGCTATTATTTACAAATCAGCTTATAAAAATAATATTATGGGGTTATCGGAAATGAAAAAAGTCTTTTCGAGAACAAGAACCATTGCTCTCGGCTTCATTATTATTATCGCCGTCGGAACTGCGCTTCTTGCGTTGCCGATTTCATCGCAGACGGGCGAGAGCGTAGGCTTTGTTCCTGCTCTGTTCACGGCGGTTTCGTCCTCCTGCGTTACGGGGCTTGTTGTTCTCAACACGGCAACGGCATGGACGCCGTTTGCTCAGGTTGTAATTCTGATTCTGATTCAGATAGGCGGTCTGAGCTTTATGACGATTGCAACCACGTTTTCGCTCATTCTCAGAAGAAAAATGGGTCTGAGAGAGAGGGAAATAATGGTTGAAAGCATTAACGCCGAGCATATCGGCGGCATAATGCAGTTGACAAAAGAAATAATAATCGGCACGGCGATTTTTGAGAGCGTCGGAGCAATTCTTCTTGCAACCCGATTTATTCCCCGCTTCGGTTTGCAGAGAGGAATCTGGTATTCCGTTTTTCATTCGGTTTCGGCGTTCTGCAACGCAGGTTTTGACCTTATGGGAACGGAAACGCCGTATATTTCGCTTTGCGAATTCTCTGACGATTTT
>JAEDKI010000143.1 GCA_016295895.1 Clostridiaceae bacterium
CTTGCTCGCCGTGCAGCGATATTAAACGAAGCATAAGCTTTGAAGGACGAACGCCCGTCAGCACGCCCCAAGGCGGAGTATATCCCGTCAGCTCCGACAACGCTTTGAATATAAGTTGAGCTGTTTTCAGTTCACTTTTGTCTCTGAGCTGAGTTCCGTCGGCGATAACTTTTGAAGAATAAGCTCGGGATTCGCCGTCAATAACCGCTTCAACGGTTATGAGATTTCCGCCGTCAGTCTGCTCGCAACGGGTTATTACCGATTTTGAATCCTCTCCGCTGTCGTCATACACAATATTAATTTTTTCGTTTGGAAAATATACCCTGCACAGATTTTCACATTCATAGTGAAAATCGTGACCGAAAATTCTTAATATCACTTATTTTATCATCCTTCTGATATACCAATTGCGTTTTCTTTCGCTTTCGAGAGTGGTTTCACGGTTATGTCCGGGCAAAACCCGATAATCGCCGTCAAGCGCAATAAGCTTTTTAAGGGACTTTATCATTTCTTCTTCGCTTCCGTCCCAAAAATCGGTTCTGCCTGCAGTCATGCAAAAAAGAGTGTCGCCGCTTAAAATCACCCTGTCTTTTTCAAGAATATAGCATACGCTTCCCTTGGTATGACCCGGAGTGTGCAAAACTCTTATTGTCTCGTTGCCGAGCTTCAGAATATCGCCGTCTTTGACCGTGATATCGGCATTAACGGGAATCTGCGGTTCGGGCATATTGCCCTGAGCAAGGCTCTTTTCGGGGTCAAGCAAATGCCCCGCATCATTTTCATGAATAACAACCTTTGCGCCGCTTTCTTCTCTCAAGCCCGGAACTCCGTAAATGTGGTCAAAATGGCCGTGGGTGAGCAAAATGTATTTCAGATTCATTTTTTCCTGCGATTTTATCGCATTTTTGAGAGCGTCGCCGTAATAGCCCGGGTCTGCAACCGCCGCTTCGCCCGTTTCTTCATCAACGAGCAGATAACAGTTTGCAAATATTTCATGTTCAAGCTGAACCTTTGTTATTTTCATTCTGATTCCTCTTACTTCTGTTTTTTATCCCAGATATCGGTATCCATAACGATTGTTACGGGGCCGTCATTTTCGATTTCAACCTTCATATCGGCTCCGAAAACGCCTGTTTCAACCTTTGAAACACCGTTTTTTATAAGCTCTGAACAGAAATATTTATAAAGTCTGTCAGCCTCTGCAGGAGGAGCGGAATCCGTGAAAGACGGGCGGTTGCCCTTTTTGATGTCGGCGCAGAGGGTAAACTGAGAAATAACAAGGATTTCTCCGCCGATATCGGTTATGCTTCTGTTCATTTTTCCGTCTTCATCCTCGAAAATCCGCAGCTTGGCAACCTTGGCGGCAAGCAGCTCCGCCTGCGCTTCGGTATCGCCGTTCATAACGCCGAGCAGGACATTAAAGCCCTTATCAACCGCACCCTTAATTTCGCCGTCAACGCTGACGGAGGATTTATTAACTCTTTGAATAACTGCTCTCATTTTATCACCGTTTTAATTATATCAATGATTTAATTGATTCAACAAAGTCGTCCATTTCGTCAAAAATCACTTCAACGATTATCGACCAGTTTATTCCGTCATAATCGTGAACAAGCCGATGTCTCAATCCCGAAACAACGCTCCAAATTATTTGGGGATTCTGTCGTTTCATTTCATCGCTGATTTTATAAACCTGCTCTCCGATATTATACAACGGAGTTGTAACCGCCCATTGCATAAACTCGTCATTCATAAGCCGTTCTTTTGTTATAGAATGCTCTGCTATCTGATTTTTGAGCGCATTCCATGTTGAAACAATCTTTTTTATTCTTTCGCTGTCCGTCTTTTTCATGCTATTTTAATTCCCTCTTTTAATACATTGTCATAAAACGGAGTTGAGCGGTCAACCTCGCAGATTTCAAAAGCGTCAACCTCTTTTCCCGTCATTTGTCTCAACTCTTCGGCAAAAGCAAAAATATTGATTTTTTTAAAATTTTCACCGCCGAAAACCAAAACATCAATGTCGGAATCTTCCGTTTCTTCTCCCCTTGCATATGAGCCGAAAAGGAACGCATATTCAGCATTATAACGAACAAGAAGTTCTCTTATTATGTTTTCAATCTCTGTTCTGGTTAACATAAGCATTCCCCTTTTTTTGCATGAATAGAACTCAGGATTCTCATTACACGCCGCTTCTTTCGATGCTCAGAACGCCGTCGATTTTTGAAAGCTTTGCAACGAGCGAATTGAGGTGTTCAACGCCGTTGACCGAAACGGTAACATAAATCGAGGTTCTGCCGTCCTTGGTGTTTCTTGTGCTGATGTCGTTAATCATTATTCTCATGCCTGCAAGCAGACTTGAAACATCGGCAAGCATTCCGATTCTGTTAAGGCAGTAAAGTTGAAGCGTGCATTTGAAATCTTCTTTGATATCATTATCCCAATAAGCCTTGACCCAGCGTTCGGGCTCGCCCGATTTGCTCAGATCGGCAGGAACATTGGGGCATTTGCGGGTGTGAATCGAAACGCCGTGACCTCTTGTTATAAAGCCGATTATTTCATCGCCCGGCAGAGGATTGCAGCAGCGTGAGAACTTGACAAGGCAGTTGTCAATTCCCTCAACAATAATTCCCTCGTTGCTCTTGGTTTTCTTCTTTGGCGGAGTTATTGTCAATGCAGGCTGCTCCGCCTTGCTCATTTTGCCGTATTCCTCTTTTATCTTTGGCATAAGACGGATAAGAGATATTCCGCCGTAACCGATTGCGGCATAGAAATCATCCTCATCCTTGCAATGCTGTTTTTCGGCAACCTTACCGATAAATTCATGGTATTCCGCTTCGCTGAATCGAATAAAGTTTCTGCGGAATTCCCTTTCAACCTGAGCCTTGCCCTCGGCAATGTTTTCGTCTCTGCATTCTCTCTTGAACCATTGCCTGATCTTGCTTCTCGCCTGGCTGGTTTTAACGATTGAGAGCCAGTCTCTGCTCGGTCCTTTGCCCTGAGCGGAGGAAGTCAGAATTTCAATAATTTCGCCCGTTTTGACCTGATAATCAAGCGATACTATTTTTCCGTCAACCTTTGCGCCGACCATTTTGTTGCCGACTGCGGAATGAATCGCATAGGCAAAGTCAATAACAGTTGCGCCCGAGGGCAGGCTGAAAACATCGCCTTTTGGAGTGAACACAAAGACTTCTTCGGGAACAAGGTCGCTCTTAATGGTTGACACAATATCCTCAACATCTTCGTTATCGCTCTGATTCTCAAGAAGCTGTCTTATCCATGCAAGGCGTTCCTCAAACTTTGCCGTGCCGTTGATGCCGAGCTTGTATTTCCAATGTGCCGCAATACCGTATTCAGCAGTGTGGTGCATTTCCCATGTTCTGATCTGAACCTCAAAGGGAATACCCTCCTTGCCGAGAACCGTCGTATGAAGCGACTGATACATATTCGGCTTGGGGGTTGAAATATAATCCTTGAATCTGCCGGGAATGGGCTTGAACATGTCATGGATTACGCCGAGGCAGTTATAGCAGTCAATAACGGTATCAACGATTATTCTGACGGCGTATATATCATAAATCTGGTCAAAATTCTTATTTTGCATATACATTTTGCGGTATATGCCGTGAACGGATTTGATTCTGCCGCTGACCTGAGCGCCGGAAACAACGGATTTTATTCTTTCCTCAATTCTCGTCTTAATCTCGGCAAGAAACTCGTTTCTTGATTTGCTCTGTCTTTCGAGCGAATCTTCAATGTCCTTATAAGCAACGGGGTCGAGATAGCTGATTGAAAGATCTTCAAGCTCCTCTTTTATTGCTCTGATACCTAAGCGGTGAGCAATCGGAGCATATATTTCAATTGTTTCAAGCGCAATTTCTCTGCGCCTGTTTTCGGGCTTGAACATGAGCGTTCTCATGTTGTGAAGTCTGTCGGCAAGCTTGATAATGATAACTCTGATATCTCTCGACATTGCGAGAAGCATTTTTCGGATATTTTCCGCCTGCTGTTCCTCTTTTGTCTGCAGAGGAACTTTGCCTATCTTGGTTACGCCCTCGACAAGCTCCGCAATCGTTTCGCCGAATTCTTTTTTAACTTCCTCATTTGTGAGCTTTGTGTCCTCAACGGTATCGTGAAGAATGGCGGCAATTATCGACGCACTGTCCATTCCGAGACTTGCAAGAATTGCCGCAACGCTCAGAGGATGCATGATATAAGGCTCACCCGAAAGGCGTTTCTGCCCGTTATGGGCTGAGCTTGCGATAGCGTAAGCCCGTCTGATATCGCTTATCTCTTTTTCGGAGAAATACTCCTTTACAAGCTCAATCAGACTTTCAAGACATTCGTCCGGAGTTTCGCCCTTGCATACACTTGTCTTTTTAAAGTCTTTCATGTTATCCACCCGTTATATAGTAGTTTTGCCAACAGCAATATTATGGATGCTGTTTATAAGACTACAGTAAATTCCTGATTTTTTTCATTATTTCCGAATCTTCAAGATTGACTTTGTCCGGATTCTCGGGAACATAAATCATATCATCATAGTTTACCGCAAGAATGCCCATTTCAAGCATTATTTCAACCGATGCGATTATTGCGGCAAGATTTTCCCCGTCATCCCCGAGTCTCATACACAGCGCTTCGCAATATCTGTCTTTAAGCGGCTTTGATTTGATGCTCTTGAACACATCAACCTGAAGCTTGCGTTCGGGCAAAAGACGCTTTGCCTGCTCCGGAGAAAGCTTTTCGTTTCTTGAAAATTTATTAAAAAGTCTTATTGCGGAAAGCACCTTTTCTTCGTCCGTATTCGACGGCCTTATTCCGCGGACAATTACAGATACTCTCGTTTCACCGTTA
>JAEDKI010000144.1 GCA_016295895.1 Clostridiaceae bacterium
CGAAAAATCCGTAGGGTTCGGCGTCCTCGACGAACCGATTCGCCGCAGGCGAATAATTTGTCAGGATTTTTATAAAACGATATATTTTTCATAAATCCAAATCGGCGGGAGCACCCGCCCTACCGTTTCAGAGATATTTCGGCAGGCATAATCCTTGCGGTTGTCCGTAAAAACGCAACAAATCCCACGGAACGCCGAGGACGGCGTTCCCTACCGAGCCTTTTATTGATACATATATTTCACTTTGACCCTTATCAAAGCCCATGCCCTACCGTGAATCCTGTAAAATCCATTGTTTCCTCATTTGGGACGATGTGGGCATCGTCCCCTACAAATTGGAATTTGACTCTCTCTGTCAAGGCTTTGCTGTGTCACCGAGGCGGGAATGAAAAAACGGGCGACCACATCGGGCCGCCCCTACCTTTACTAAAAAAACCGCCCCCAGCTCAGCCGAGGGCGTCATAATATACAAATCAGACAAAGAGCAATTTTATCATCTGATAAAGATTTACTGCCGAATTTACGAAAAATGCACCGATTTTCTCAAAGATATTTGCAGGCTCTTTGTATGGCTCGTCTATCTGCTTTTCAAGCTTTTCGGTTCCTTTGGTAACGCTGCCGGTGTAAACGAAAAGGTCGTTGTCATAGTTGAGAATATCGTCCTCATGAAGGGTGATTACTCTCACGCCGTAGGGGCCGGGCTTTGCAAATTCACAGCCGTAGGTCATGCCGAGCTCGATTCCGTCATAAACTCCCGAATAGCCCTCCGAATGCCAATGGCCGAAGAAAGCGCCGATAACATCGCCGCACTCCTTCCATGCGGTGAACTGCTCGCTTGTCTGACCCGGTTCAACAGCTCCCGAATTGACGCCGTTTGCGATATCCTTGTTGAGGCGGTAAAATTTTGTGCCGACATTTCTTGCACCCTCGTCCCAAAACCGGCAAGGCTCAAAAAGATTGCCGATTTCTGCAACATTTATGTGCTGGAATACCATTGCGGGAACGGGATTACCGCCGTTTGCTTCGGTCAGAGCGGCACATTCCTGCTTATACCATTCTATCTGATCTTCCTTGACTGTGCTTGAACGGGTGTCCATCATCCAGAGATTGAACGCCGCATTGCCGTCTGAGCCTTTGATTTCGAGATTGTAGTCGATTCTGCCTTCTTCGTCGGGGCTTTCGTCCTTGACAAGGCAATGCTCATATTCGCCGTAGATTTTCAGCCAATCCTCATTGGAAATACCGCTTCTGTAGTCGTTGTTTCCCTGAGTGACGGCAAAGGGAATTCCTGCCTTTTCTGCGGCTTCAAAAACCGCATCGCAGGTTGCTTTGACATTTTTTAAGGTTGTTTCATAATCAAGATTGCCCGAGATATCCTCAATGCGAACGCCCTCTCTGCCGTTTTCGCCGTCAACGCCGAAATCGCCTATACGGCTGTCCTCAACGATGTCGCCCGTGAACACTATCAGATCGGGGTCGCTTTGTGCAATGGAAAGCTCAATGAGTCTGAGCATGTCATATGCGGGATATTGGTCGTCCTGCGGGTCGCTTATCTGAAGAATCGTAAAATCTCCGTCATCCGAAAAGCGAAGCTCTCCGCTCTGCTCTGCGCTTGCAAAAATGCAGACGGAAAGAAGCATTGCCGCCGCAAGAATCAAAGAAATGATTTTTTTCACGGTTTTTCGCTCTCCTTTATCAATATTTATCCATGCTCTCAACATCGAGAACAAAAACGGTTGCGCCTCCTACGGTAACTTCTTCTTCAAGGCTGTCTTTCTGAAGCCCTCTGCCGAGAGAATCGGTTGTCATTGCAACCTTTTTCCTCGTTCTTGAATGCTCCTGAATGATTTCCTTTGCTCTTGCAACTCTGTCGTCATCTGCGCCCACAAGCAGGGTTGTGTTGCCTATCATGAGAAAGCCGCCCGTGGTTGAGAGCTTTGTAACGCTGAAATTTTCTCTTGTAAGAGTTGCGGAAACGACAGCGCTGTCGTCATTGTTGACAATTGCGAGAATAAGCTTCATGTTTATCGTTCCTTTCGTTGATTACAGATTGGGCAAAATGAGCTTCTGACTTCTTTTGTCAAGCTCATAAATGTTCGGTATTTCGTAGCGGTTATCGTTACCGTCCTTGATTAATATTCGCTTGTCATAGAACATTTTCAGCGACTGAATGTGATTGATGATCTCAAAGGTGAAGTTACCTCGGTCGGTTTCAACCTCCCACATCCAGATTTTATGCTTTTCGGAGAACTTGACAAGCTTTGTGATTTTCGGGATTCGGTAGTATTCATCGAGCATTCCGAGCAAAAGCTTTTTCTGCTCAGGCTCCATGCCGTCAATTTTTCTTATTATGAATTGTTCCTCTCCCTCGCTGTTGAGAAAGGTTATGTATTCGGAAAGGCCGCTGACGGGGAACAGCCTTCTCGGCTCAAGATCCGTAAACTTCTGACCCGTGAAAAACTCAACATCGCAGAATATTTTATCCTTGACGGTAAGGCGGATTTCATTGCCGTCAATAAAATTTCTTGACATAAGCGACCCTCCTTATTCAAAGTTTTCCGCAGCCTTCTGAGCGGCGACCTGCTCGCTCATTGACTGAATCTGAATCAGCTTATAGTATTTGCCCTTGAGAGCCATAAGCTCGTCGGGAGTGCCGAATTCAATGATGTTGCCCTTGTCAACAACGATAATCTTGTTTGCTTTTCGCAGGGTTGAAAGACGGTGGGCAATCATCAGGGTGGTTCTGCCTCTGATAAGGCGGTCGATTGCATCCTGAATCAGCTTTTCGGTTTCGGAGTCAACCGCAGATGTAGCTTCATCAAAAATGAGAATGCCGGGGTTTTTGAGAACGGCTCTTGCGATTGAAAGCCTCTGCTTTTCGCCGCCCGAAAGGCCGACGCCTCTTTCACCGAGCATGGTGTCATATGCGTTGGGCAGGCGTGAAATGAAGCCGTGAGCGTTTGCAATGTCGGCGGCGTTGATGACCTGCTCGGGATGAGCGCCGGGAACGGAATAGGCGATATTGTTGAATATCGTGTCTCTGAACATCATCGGCTCCTGCTGAACATAGCCTATCTGCGAGCGGAAGAAAGACATGTCAATATCACGGATATTGATATCATCAACAAGGATTTCGCCCTCGTAATCGTCATAGAATCTCATCAAAAGATTGATAAGCGTCGATTTGCCCGAACCCGTTGTGCCGACAATGCCGACAACATCGCCCGGATTTATGACGAAGTTGACATCGTTAAGAACCTTTTTTGAACGGTCAAAGGAGAAATTGACATTTCTGAATTCAATTTTTCCCTTTAAATTATCAAGCTTTTTATCCTTGCCGAAATCGTGTTCGGGTTCGGCATTGATGATATCCATAACCTTTTCGGTTGAGGCAAGAGCGTTCTGATAAGAGTCGCTGAGATTTGCAAAGAAGTTGACCGGATTATAAAACATTGAAGTATATGAAATGAACGAAACGAGAACGCCGAGTGAGAGCTTTTCGGGGGTGTTGATAACCATGTTGCCGCCGATATACCAGATGATAACCGAACCGCAGGTGATGAGGAAGGTTATAACGGCGGGGAAAATTGCGGCAATCTTCGCTGCTCTTTTGTCCTCGTTCAGCCAGTCGTCAACATGCCTGCCGAAGCGTTTTATCGCCTTTTCTTCGCTTGAAAAAGACTTGACGATTCTGATTGCGGGAATTGTGTCTGAAAGAATGCTTGATATGGCAACGCTTCTGCGCCACAGACGGCGGTACATCGGCGAGATTTTCTTGCCGAAATATCTGCTGCAAAATACAACAACGGGAACGGGAATGAGCGAAAGCAGGGTCAGCCGCCAGTTCATCGAAAGCATGATGATTATGATTCCGAACATCATAAAGAGCTGAACGACAGCCTCCTGAGTTATTCTCAGCATGAACTGCTGAAGCACCGTTGTGTCGGAGTTAACACGGTTGATAACAGAGCCTGTCGAGGTTTTGTCATAGAATTTCATCGGCAGATACTGAGCTTTTGCGTAAATTTCTTTTTTCAGGTCTGCGATGATTCCGTCGCCTGCAACACGCAGTATATATGAGCGCAGAGCGCCGATAGCGTATTGCATGAAATAAACAAACAGCAGAAAAAGAATAATGATAATCAGCATTTTCTTGTCTCTGCCGGGAATAATCGAGTCAACCATCAGGCTGGTGACATAGGGAGGAACAAGAGCAGCCGCAGTAGTGATAACCGAAAGCATAATGCAGAGAATTAGCTTGCCTGCATAGGGCTTTATGTAGTGCAAAAGGGTTGAAGCAACCTTGCCCTTGCCCTGGCAGTTAAGGCATTCAGCGTTTGGAGACGGCAGCTTTCTGCCGCATTTAGGGCAGAAGGAACGCAGATTTTTGAACGAAGCCTCAACGGCGGCAAAGCGGCTTTCAACGGTTTCTCCGCTTTTGACTTTAAGAATAAAATCGGCGGCGGCGTCGCAGATGTCAGCCATTGCAAAGGTAAAGCGCATAAGGTCGATTGACGAGCCTCCGACGGTTTTGGCTTTCAGCACGGCGTTGCCGTACATTCTTTTGACCTCGATATTCTCAATGCTTGAAAAATCAAGGCTGATAAAGCTGTCGGGAAAGTTGTCTCCGATTGCAACTATCCGGCTTTCGGCAACAAATACTGCGCTTTCACCGTAATTGCTTTCGATGTCAAGGTCTCCCGTAACGGCAAACAGCGGCGAATCGTCGCCCTTGAACTGCTTTTTGGCAATCGAGAGAATATGTGCGCTTGCGGGCTTGTTGATTAAAAGCTTTTCGGGAATCAA
>JAEDKI010000012.1 GCA_016295895.1 Clostridiaceae bacterium
TATGTGTCATCGGAAAGATTATCAAGAAACATTTATTTGTTTTCAATATACAATGATGAGTCCATTACAATACATCAATCAGATCTGGTTTTCTTCAACCAATATTTAAGAACGTCATATGTCATTGAAAACATTGATTATCTGAGTGTAACAAGAAACGATTTTGATAAATGGGAAGATAATTATTTTTTTACTTTTCAAAAAGACGGTAAGAAATATATAATTGCTGTCAATGATGAAAAAATTGATTTTGATGAAATCAGAAAAATTGCAAAAGAAGTTGAATACACATAAAAACGGGGCTGTCGCACTAAGGCAGCCCTTTGGTGATATCGTTTTGATATTTAATTTTCAACTCACCATTAAGGATAAAAAATTCTTCAGAGCGCTGAACTTATCTTTTCTTTATTTCGGTTATTCAGCAAATAAAATTGCCCAAAGGAAAGTGTGCTTTTGCCCAAAAATATTCTCAGCTTTGATTTTTGATGTTCAATACTCCGACTCCCTTGCGAATCAACACTTCTTGTGTTTTTCCGGAGCAAATCCGTTGATATATAAGGATTTTCAACAAAAAAGACCAAGGGTAACGAATACCCTTGGTCGTGGTGCGGATAACAGGACTTGAACCTGCACGAACTTGCATTCATTAGAACCTGAATCTAACGCGTCTGCCAATTCCGCCATATCCGCAAATTAAATTCCCGTAATTTTTACACGGTCGGGAAGCCGAGGCGGAGCATGAAGCTTTGTCCGCTTAGGAAAAAGAGGACTCCGTTGAAGGAATCCTCTCTGGTGCGAGAGACGGGACTTGAACCCGTACGGGATTACCACACGCCCCTCAAACGTGCGCGTCTGCCGATTCCGCCACTCTCGCATATCTTGTTCGCTCGGAACGTTGCCTATTATAACAAAGATAGCCGACGATGTCAAGCCTTTTTTTCAAAAAATTTAATTTTATTTTTCAATATATTTACTACGAAAAAAGCAACCGCAGTGATATCGGCGGTTGCTCATTCACATGTTATTCTTTTTTGCTTTCAGTGCTTGATTTTTCGTCTGTTTCCGTGGAAGATGTCTCGGTGATTTCGGAGTTAGTACGGGATTTTTTTGCGCCGAAAGTTCCCGCAGCGGCGATTGTCAGAAACAGAATAATTCCGATAGCAATTGCAGCCTTTTTGTATTTTGTTCCGTTTGAGAGCGAAATACCTGCGGCTTTTTCCGATTCGGTCTCTGAAATTACGGGAGCTTCCGTAACGGCATTTGTTGACTGCTGTTCGGCTGTCACAACCGATATTATTACTTCTTTTTCATAATAATATATTGTTGCGCCGACGGGACTTGTCTGTTTTTTCTTTGTTGTCTCAACTTTTTCCGCCGTGCTTTGAGACTCGGTCTTGGCTGTTGTGCGTTTTGTTGCCTGCGCCATTGTTTTTCCCATGTATGTAACGGGCGGCGAGGTCTGAATATAAAACTTGGTCGTTGTTGCTCGTGTGGTTTTCTGTTTTGTTGTTTTTTCGCTTTTTGCTTTTGTTGACCTCTCGGTCATCAGATTGGGATTGTAAGCAGGGTCTTTGTTATCCGCAGTAGGTGAAATTATCAGATTTGTCGGCTCTGAATATTCTTCATTAACAAGCGTAAACGGGTAATAATTCGACGGAGCACCCTCTGCGTCAATGAATCTGACGCTGCCCGATACACTTTGAGGAACGCCGCTTTTGAAGCCGATTCTCATTTCACAGGTTGCGCCGTTATGTTCGTTGATTGTCATTGCGCCGCTGCAGCTGTAGCTGTCAATATCATAATCCGACGGCGAATTGCTCATTGTCAGCACGAAAGGCGTTGAGCCTTCAATCTGAACCGAGATTCCCGCATTGAGATTGTCCTTTTTCAAAGCAGGGTCAATAAACATAAAGCAAAGATAAACGGCGCTGTTTTTATTATCGAATTTAACCTTAACAAAGCCCTGCGTAACGCCGCAGTTACTGCTTCCGCCAATAAGATCGTAGACCGTTGCGCCGTCCCAGTCAACTCCGTTGTCAATGCCGTCAATTTTCATTGAAACTGCTTCAGATGCGAAAACAAAAAGAAAGGCAAGGGCAAGAACTGCCGCCGAAAACCGCTTCATGGCTTTTGCTCCTTATGTTTATTTCATTTCCTGCTCAAGGTCTTTGAAAATATCGCTGTCAAAGAAATCGGGAATCGAGATTTCAAGCCCGTCGCAAAGCTTTTTAAGAGTTGAAACCGACAAATCCTTGCGGCGTGAATCCATCATGCTGTAAACGGTTGAGGGCGTAACGCCCGAGCGGTTTGCAAGCTCATTGAACCGAATGCTTTTCTCGTTGCATATATCCTGCATACGCAAAACGATCGCCTGTTTAATCTGCAAAATAACCACCTCGACAAAATTCTACAAAAAAGTTTGCTCGTGCGTATACGCATATGCGTAAAAACTGGAAAATTTTAAAAATATTGCAAATTTATATAAAAATAATGGCTTGTATCGGTTAATTTCTTCCGATACAAGCCATTTAAAGTTAATTTTAGAAATAAAATCAAGAGTTTTCAGAATCTTAAAATCCGTTTTGATGATTTACTTTATATTTTGCAGATAATCGAGCGATTCGGCGAGCTCCGAGGGGTCGCTGAAATTCCATCTGTAAAGCTCGATAATGTAGTCGCCCTTGTAATCGGCGTTTTCCATTATCGAAAACAGATTTCTATAATCAAAATTGCCCTTTGAGGGCGGCAGACAGTCGTTGGTGGGCGAATTGTCGCTGACATGGATATGGATAATGTCATTTTTGAATTCCTTTGCAAATTCAGTAGGGGAGTAGCCCGCTCTGACAGCCTGTTTGATGTCGAACACCATTTTGAAGTCATCGCCGAGCGCTTTTTTCATCATCCGAAGAAAAACGGGCGTTTCGCTGAAATGGCGGTTAACATTTTCCTGAGCAACGGTAACGCCGAATTCCTTGCCCGTCTCAATAAGCTTTGAAAATCGGCTGAAATATTCGGTAGCGGTGATTTTGCCGGGCACAAGCGAGCCGTGAATTATTGATATTCCCGCTCCGACAGCCTGAGTGAATTCAAAGCACCGTTTGTAAAAATCAAGAGCGTCAAGATAACGCCGCTGATATTCCCCGAAAAGCATATAGGTTTCGGAAAATGAGGAAAACGGGTGAACGGAGACAATCCGGATTCCGTATTCGTCTTTTATTCTGTTGAGAACCTTTGCAAAATCGAGTGAGGTTTCGCTCACGGAGTTCAGAAAAACCTCACAGGTTTTAACTCCAAGCTTGCCGAGCTGTTCAAGGGCGTCCTCTGTGTTTTGCGGATAAAGGCACGCAGTTGAGATTCCGATTGACATTCAGGTCAGTCCTTAATTGGTAATATTTTAGGTTTGAAACCGATGCCCCCGATAATGTATAATCATTATGTATCAGGGAGGTTTGTTATGAAAAAAATATTTTTTTCACTCCATCGCTCATCAAAAGCGGTGCTCGTTATCGGAGCGGCGGCGATGGCTTTGGTGCTTTTTGCTTCAACGGTTTTATTTGTCGGTGCAGGCAGAATGTTTGACTATTATCCCGCAGTTGAGATAAGCGAAAAACTGCTTGCGGGGGTAAGACCGATGAGCGTTGCGGTCAGCGCAGGCTCTCTGAGCCTTGAATATCTGGCAAAGAGAAAAGAGAACTGACTGCATCTGAATTATAGCACAACATAATCCAAATATCAAGGATTCGGAGAAAACAAAAAGTCGGATGAAATTTTATTTTTCATCTCGACTTTTTTTGTATGTTGTGATATTATGATTTTGCAAATAATTATTCCGGAGGGATAAAAATGCTCAGGGTTGCAATGCTGTCAAAGTGGCATGTTCATGCAGAAGGGTATGCCAAAGAATTCTTGAAAACGGGAAAGGCGGAGATAACCGCCGTTTGGGATGAAAATGCCCAAAGAGGCTCTGAATGGGCGGAGTCGCTCGGCTGTGATTTTGAAAAAGACATCGATTCTCTGCTTGCAAGAGACGATGTTGACGCAGTTTGCTGCTGCACTCCGACCTCGATGCACACCGAGGTTTTGCTCAAGGCGGCAAGGGCGGGCAAGCATATTTTTACCGAAAAAACGCTTGCGGCAACGGTTAAAGAATGCAGAGAAATAGAAAATGCGGTCAATGAAAACGGCGTAACCTTTGCAATCTCTTTCCCGAACAAGTCTTGGGGAATTGTTAAGTTTATAAAGGAACAAATCGAGAGCGGAAAGCTCGGAAAAATAACCTGCGTCAGAATCAGAAACGCCCATAACGGAGTCAGCGACGGATGGCTGCCCGATTATTGGTTCAAAAAAGAGGACTGTCAGGGCGGCGCAATGATGGATCTCGGCTGTCACCCGATGTATCTTCTGGCATATTTTTGCGGAATGCCGAAGAAAGTGACGGGCATTGCAAATTCTGCTTTCGGAACTCCCGTTGATGACAATGCGGTTGCGGTTATCGAGTTTGAGAGCGGCGCAATCGGCGTTTCCGAAACTTCCTTTGTTTCTTATTCTTCGCCTTATACCATTGAGGTTCACGGAACCGACGGCATTATTCTCTGGCAGGACGGAGAGCTTAAATATAAAACGAAAGAGACCGAAAAGCTGAACAGGGGATTCATCACTCCCGACGCTCTGCCTGTCTCCGATGCCTCGCCGATTCATCTTTTTGTTGATGCCTGTATTAACGGAACGGGTTCACCTGCGGGAATGGGTCTGAGTGACGCCGCCGACCTTGCAAGACTGCTTGAAAACACTTATAAATCATATGAAACGGCAAAGACCGTTGAAGTTACGGAGGAATAATAATGAAAGCTGAACTGCATGATTACGATATTTTCCCAAAAGTTTTTCCTGTTGGAAAAGAAATAAAAATAACGGTAAAACCCCTCGGTAAACACGCAGAATTTCAAAATCCCGAAAACATGACCGTTATGATATTCGGATTGAACGACGGCTCTCCGAATGATTATCCCGAAAGGCATAACGGCACGGAGGTTGCGTTTGAATTTGACGGAAGCGTTCATTTTTCTTTCGCTTTCCCCACGGAACAGAGATATTTTGTCAGATTCTTTGATAAAGAATCCAACAAGAGATTTCTTCAGCTCAGCGTTTATGCGCTTGAAGAAGATTTGTGCGGCAGATATCCGTTTAAAGGCGATTTACATATGCATTCTTTCCGTTCCGACGGCGGTCAGGCTCCCGAAATCGTTGCGGCGAACTACAGAAAATACGGCTATGATTTTATGGCGCTGACCGACCACCGCCGCTATTATCCGTCGCTGGAGCTTATTGATTCATTCAAAGATGTTCCCATTGAGATGAACCTTATTCCGGGCGAAGAAGTTCATATGCCAAAAGCTCCGGGATTCATCAACGATGTTCATATCGTCAATTTCGGCAGCAATTTCTCAGTCAATGCTCTTGTTGAAGGCTCTCAGAATGAAGAAGCGGGCACGGATAAAAAATACCGTTCATATAACGGAGCTGATTGCCCCGATGTTATGACCGTTGAGCAATTCAGAGCGGAGGTTTGCGCTCTTGCGGAAAAGCTTGATATTCCCGAGGGCATAGAGCGCTTCGCTTATGCCTGCTGTGTCTGGGAATTTGAAAAAATCAGAGAGGGCGGAGGACTCGGTATATTCTGCCATCCCTATTGGATTTCAAATCTTTATCAGGTTCCCGCAAGTTTCACGGATTATATGCTTGAAACTCATCCGTTTGATGCTTTTGAGGTTCTCGGCGGTGAGAGCTATTATGAGCAGAACGGCTTCCAGACCCTTAAATATTATGAGATGAAGTCAAAGGGAATCAACTTCCCGATTGTCGGCAGCACCGACACTCACCAGTCGTTCAACTCATCAAAGGGCTTCGTTGCCGAAACAATGGTTTTCGCTCCGAAGAACGAAAAGGATTCAATTATTTCATCAATCAAGGATTATTATTCGGTTGCGATTGATACCATCGGCAGCGATTATAAGCTTGTCGGCGATTTTCGCCTTTCGGTTTATGCGAGATTCCTGCTTGAGGATTTCTTCCCGCTTCACGATGAGCTTTGTTTTGAAGAGGGCAGGGCGATGAAGGACTATGCCTGCGGAGTTGAGGGCGCAAAGGAAACCCTCGAATTTATCGGCGGCAGAATGAAAAAACAGAGAGAAAAATACTTTGCTTTCTGAAATATCGGACAGATTTGACGCTGTGGGGTAAAATTCCCCACAGCGTTTTTTGTGTCCGTTTATTTTGACGAGATTAATGAATATAATGGAGCTAAAGTTGAAATGAGGGATTCAGATGAAAGTGTTGAAAAGCACAAAATGGCTTTATGTTGCGTTTTGCCTGCTCATAATCGGAGCGGGATTATGCATGGCTATATGGCCGACTGTTTCGATGCAGGTTATGAGCTATATTATAGGTTCGCTTATATTAGCTTTCGGAATAATCAGAATAGTCGGTTATTTTGCGGATGATTTTTACTGCATTGCCTTTCAGTTTGATTTGGCGTTGGGGATTTTTGCTTCGGTTATCGGCATTGCAGTATTAATCCATCCGAAATGGATAATGGCGTCTCTGCCGATTGCGATTGGTCTGTTTGTTCTTGTTGACGGATTATTTTCGGTTCAAAGTGCAATTGACGCAAAAAGATTCGGTATTCGCCGCTGGTGGCTGATTCTGATTTTCTCTTTACTGACGGTTGCAATCGGGCTTGTGATGATTTTCAATCCCATGCGTAGTGCAGAAATTCTTGCTGTTATAACGGGTATTGCTCTCATTGCTTCGGGCATTGAAGCGATGATTGTTGCTCTCCAGACCGTGAAAATCAAAAAAGCCGTCAAAGCCGGTTCACCCATTGAAGTTAACTATGTTGAAATAAACGAAAGAAAGGATAATTGAAATGAGTTCGAAGAGTGAAACCTTCGCAAAGTATGTGTGGATTTTTGCGGTTTGCTGTGTAACGGGTTTCGTTGTTGAAACTCTTTGGTGCTATTTCAGACACGGCTATATCGAGAGCCGCAAATCGCTTGTCTACGGTCCGCTGAGCGTTGCCTACGGAATGGGCGGAGTGCTTCTGACAGCAGTTCTGAGCCACTTCCGCACCTCGTCGCTGTGGCAGGTGTTCCTTGTATCTTTTCTTGTCGGCACGGTTGCCGAATATATCTGCTCGCTCGGTCAGGAAATCGTTTTCGGCTCTGTTGCGTGGGATTACAGCGACCTTCCTCTTAACATAAACGGCAGAGTATGCCTGCTCTATTCAATCTTTTGGGGTGTTCTCGGCATCGGTTGGGTGAAACTGATTATGCCGCTGACCGATAAGCTTGTCGGCGCAATTCCGATGAATCTGAACAATGTGCTTGTCTGGGCGTTTGTTGCATTCTTCGTCTTTGACGCCGGGCTTTCCGCTGCGGCGGCTCTCAGAATGAACGAGAGAGAAAAGGGCGTTCAGGCAAATAACAGAATTGAAGTTTTTCTTGATAATCACTTTGACGATGAAAGAATGCATAAAATATATGCAAATTCTCAGGAGGTCAAAAAATAAAACAGCCTGTTTCTTTTTCTTCATGTGTTTATATAGCGAAAGCAGCGAGTGTGCCTGATGCCGCTCGCTGCTTTCACTTATATCATATTTTATTTCATCGCAATAACCGTAACTGCGGAAATGACTGCCTGAATCATGCAGTATCTGAAGATAACCTGAGTGTTTGACCAGCCCTTGTTTTTTCTGAAATGGTCATGCAGGGGAGTGCGGATTTTTTTGAATGCGTTGATATGAAGAAATCTTATCAGCGAAACCTTAGCTATACCGAGCAGACCGTCAAGGCAAATCATGAAGCAGAGCGGAATAACAAGAAGAATGTTGCCGCTCTTGAGAATGCAGATGCACAGGAAAAGCCCGAGAGCTCTTGAGCCTGCGTCGCCCATGAGCATTGTGCTCGGCTCGGCGTTTTTCCAAAGATAGGGCAGGAGAGTGAGAATCATAATTGCCGTGAGCAGATACATATTCTTTTCCATGCCGAGAATGTGACCTGCGGCGGCAACGGAAATCAGAGAAACGATTGTAAGGCTCGTGCAGAAGCCGTCGATTCCGTCGGAGCAGTTAACGGCGTTAATGAGCATCCAGACAAGCACGGCGGCGATAACGCCGAAAACGATGGGGTTGATGTGAAGGCTCATTCCGAAAAAGCGCACCGAAGTTAATTCACGGTTGAAATAAACAAAGTTTGCGGCTGTCAGAGCGGAAATAACAAGGTCGATAAGTCCCTTTTTGTATTCGCCCCATGGTTTTTCGGAGCGGTCGTCAAGATAGCCCGAAAGCATTCCGAGAAAAATCAGAATATAATAGAAAACATATTCAAGCGAAATCGGCACGAAAATCAGAGCCGTGATTATGAACGAGCAGACGAAAATAATTCCCGCTCCACGGATTTTTCCTGCGGAGAGAGCGCCGTTGAATGCAAATTCTCTGCCGTGGTCTCTCGGAAGCTTGCCTTTGAACAGGGCGAGCAGAGCGGCGCAGAGAATAACCGAAACCGCAACGAGAAGAAGATAAGCCGCCTTTGCGGGTAAAATTGATATCATTGAAATGACCTCCTTAACAGAGAAAGAATAACACATATTTATATTTTTTTCAACCTGAATTTCATTTGACTTGAAGAATTCCCGATTATCACAAAGGGTGAAAACGGTTCCTCGGTCGGAATAATATTCTCTCATCCGCAAATGATATTTCAGGTGATAAAATGTCAAAAATGAGAGAATATTTTATGTGCTTTGCGCTCGGAGCGGTTATTTACGGGCTGATTGAGGTTGTTTCAAGGGGCTATACCCATTGGACAATGGCGCTCACGGGGGGAGCAGTCATGGTTCTGCTGAATCTGATTAATCAAAGCGGAAAGCTGAACATTTTTGCCCGATGTCTGCTCGGTGCGGCAGTCATAACGAGCCTTGAATTTGCCGTCGGCATGGTTGTTAATGTCGCTCTCGGCTGGAATGTGTGGGATTATTCCGACAAAGCATTTAATCTTTACGGTCAGATCTGTCCGCTCTTTTCGCTCGGGTGGTTTTTTCTCAGCATTCCCGCATTTTGGATCTGCGGGTTTGTTGAAGAAAAAATGAGCGGTCGCAATCACGCCGAGGCGATATAGTTCTTGATTCCTTTAACGGTTGCGGCGGCGAGGATGTCACGGTTTTCAGCCGCTTGAAGAATTTCGCATTCTTCGGGGTTAGAGACGAAGCCGTATTCAATCAGAATGGCGGGGCATTCCTCAACTCTTGCAACCCTGAACGCATAGAAGTTTGCGCCTCTGCTGATTTTATTCTTGAATTCAACGGATTTATTCTTGTAAATTTCTTCTTTATAAGCATTAACGATGCTTGAATGAATTGCCTTTGCAAGCGGCTGAGAATAAGCCCTGTAATAGAAAGCCGAGGTTCCCATGGCGGAAGCCGAACTGCTTGAATCGCAATGAACGGCAATGAACATGTCCGGATTATGATTTCTGACATCCCCGTTTCGCTCGGCGTAGCAGACCCATTTATCCGAGGTTCTCGTCATAATGACCTTTGCACCCTCGGCTTCAAGAAGCTCTTTGATTTTGGTTGCAATTGAGAGATTAATCTGCTTTTCAAGCCCGAAGGATGATGACGAAACGGCGCAGACCGCTCCCGAATCAAGACCGCCGTGGCCGGGGTCGAGCATGATTGTGTAGCCGCTGAGCGATTCAGAAGGCTTATGGCTGAGAGTGATAACAAGGTTTCCGTCGCTGTTGTATTCATAGTGGAAGCCGTAGAATTTGCCTTTGTTTGCAAGCTCAAATGAAAGAGTGGCGGTTGAATCGGCTTTATTAACCGTCCATTTTCCGCTTTTGCATACGGAGTTCATCAGCGAAAGGCTGCCCTGTGCGGAGTCTGTGTCGCTGAATACGATTTCAAAGCCCGTGCAGTCGAGCGACGAAACCGCAACGGGTCTGCCGTTATATGATGAGTAGCTCTGACCCGTCAGCTTTGCATTGAAAGCGACGGCTCTGTTCATTTCAAGCACGATAACGGTTTTTCCGCTTGCCGCACTGCATGAGAGCACTTTTATTGAATTTTTCGGCATAACATAGCCGTTTTTGATGCTGACATGAGTTATTGAGCCGTTATTTCCCGAAGCGAGACGCTCGGTTCTTGCTTTGGGAACTTTTACGCCGCTTGAAAGGATATAATAGGTGTCGCCGTCAAGCGTTGTTTCCGAAACGACATAATCAACCGTGCCTTTGAGAAGCGGCGAACACTCGGGAACGGAAAATGTGCTTGTGGTGTTGCCGGGATAAACTTCAACATAATCATCGATTATTTCGCAGATTTTTGCGCTTCCGAGACCGTAATTCTCGGTGTAAAAATATTTCTGAAGCCTGTCTGCAGGTGCGTCCGTCTTGCTCTCCGATGATGAAGCGGGAGTGTTCGTTACGCTCGGTTTATCCGATGATGTTGCCGCAGTTCCCGATGAAGATGTTTCTTCCGGCTTTGATGTTTCAGTCGGCTTTGCGGCTGTTGTTTGCGGGGTCGGGGTCGGGGGAGAGGTTACGGGCACTTTTGCCGTCACGGTGACCTTTGCCCCTGTCAGACTCTCTGAGAGAGAACTGTATTTAGCCGTAACCTTATAGCTTCCGAGCTTTTGCGCCGATGATTTGCTGTCGGGAGTGGGTAGGGAGGCGGTAAAGGTTGTGAAATCCGATGCAGAATCGGGCAGAGCGTTTTCGGAATCGCTTTCGATATTGACCGCCGTCATTTTATAGGTTTTGCCGTTGAAGCTGACCGAAACTGAAGCGTTTTTGAGCGCAACGGCTGAAACTTCAACAAGCATTCCGCCCGGAACGGAGATATCCTCAGAGGGCGAAACGGATTTCAGAAGCTTAATCTTGTAGGTGACATTATAAGTATAGGTTTTGCCCTTATGTTCAAATTTAATAGTGTTTTTGCCGGGATTCAGCTTGCAATCAAGCGAAAAATCGCCGTTTTTTGCAACGCTCAGCTTCTTTCCGTTGCAAACGAGGTCATAGGCGGGACTGCTCGTGCCACGGAAAGTGATGGTTGACTGCTCAACGGTTATATCCGTCTTTGAATAATTCGTAATTGAAAAACTCTTGTCGAGCAGAAATGTGTCACGCTTGGCGATATAGTTGAGAACTATTTCCGCACTCGTTCCCGTTGCCTTTGAGATATCCGAAAACGGAGTGAACGCAAGCGCACGGCACATGGACATATCTGCCGATGCCGAAATCAGCTCAACCGCCGCAGTTGCCTTTTCGGTTGAGAAAGCCGAAAGGCCGCTGAGATTGTGGCAGAGCCAGAGTGGGCAGGATTCTTCGTTCCACACCGTCTGAGCGGTTTTGAATGCCGAGTCCTTTCCGCTGTCATGCGAAAGAAAAACGAAGTCTGCAACTGCGCTTCCGACAAGCCCGGTCACCGAATCCGAGACTTTTGAGGCATAAATCGGCTCAATTCCGACCGCCATTGACGGGTCGGTTTCTTTAATCGCCTTGCAGATGGCAGAGAGCTTTTCCGAATAGCCGCTCAGAGTTTCGTCACAGCCCGATAAAATCACAAAATCAAAGTTAAACTGTTTAACAAATTCTTCGGTTTTTGCGGGATCCGATGAAATATCTGCTCTGACTCCTCTGTAAAGCCCCGCTTTTTCCGCATAGCCGAGAAGCGTTGAAACATCGGACGCATTGTCGGCGTTCAGTTCAAAAATGACCGTGTTGAAGCCGAGCTTTGAAAAGCCCGAAAGCTCCTCGGAGCTGTTGTCTGAAAGCTCCGAATAAACGGCGGCAACAATCGAATCGGGCGCAGAGGTCTTGGGTCTGCCCTGAACGGGCAGGGTTTCGTCGGTTGTTTCCGTTATGTCTGCGGCAGTCGTTTCATCGGCAAATGATTCTTTCAGCGAATCAAATCTGCCCGTTAAAAACATTGCCGTTATTATTCCGACAATTAAAACAGCCACGGCGATAATTGAGATTATCAGAATTTTGTTCTTTTTCATTGTCCGTTCCCCGTTGAGTTTATTGAATCCTTCAAATTCTGTATTTCTTCCTTACAGCCGCTCCGTGTCAGATCCTGATAGGAGAAAACAACAAAGCCGCTGTAATTCTTATTTTTTCTGATTGATGAAAGCTGACGGGCGAGAATGTCGGTGTTATCCTGCCATTCCGTTTTGCCGCTTCCTGCATATTCGTCGGCTTTTCCGCATTTGTATGCGGCGAGCCCGCAGGCGAGCTTAACGCCCGCATTTCTCGGCAGAGAACCCCATTTGCCGAGCAGAGAGGCGAAAGGCATCGTTTCGTGCCTGAATCCGAAATATATTTGCGGAATAATCAAATCGGCATATCCGCTGCGTGAAAGCCAAAGCTCACAGTCGGCGTAAAGCTCGGATTTGTTCTTTTCAAGCTTTGCGGCGGGGCTGATGCTGACCGTCAGACTTGAATCTGCGGTTTTGACAGCCGACCAGAGAGCCGAAACAAAGGCGTTAACGCAGTTTTCTCTCCATTGAGAAAGGCTGAGAGTGCCGCCGTCGGCTTTATATTGCGAATACTGTATTTTGTCTATTGACTGTGAAGTTGACGGATAAAAATAGTCATCGATATGTATTCCGTCAATGTCGTATTTTGAGATTATTTCACGAACTCCGTCAATAATGAGCTTGTGATTTGAGGTGCAGGCAGGGTTATAATATATTCCGTTTGAAAGAATACATATTGCACCGTCTTCGTTGCCCGAATCGAGAATCTTTTTTGCGGGATTGCGGGCGCTGAGCAGGCTCGGATCTTTCTTTGTTGAAACCCTGAACGGGTTTATCCACCCGTGAACCGAAATTCCGTATTTCTTTGAGCTTTCAAGCATAACTTCAAACGGGTCAAAGCTCAAAGAAGCGCCCTCCGTGCCTGCGATATATGCCGAATACGGATAAATATCCGATTTATAAAATGCGTCCGAAAATGCTCTGAGATGAACAAAAGCCGTGTTCAGCCCGCAATCCTTGATTGTTTTGAACATTTTATCGGTTTGCGCCTTGTATTCTTCTCTTGTTTTGCCCTGTGCGCTTATGTGGTCATAGCAGGAAATCCAGACGCCTCTGAGCTCTGCTGTTTCAGCCGAGGGCTTTGCGGTTGTCTGAGGATTTGTTTTCGGCGCAGAGGTTGTTGCCGCCTTTGTTGTTGCTCTGACGGTTGTTGCTTTTTGCGAAGTCGTCTTTGCGGAAGTTGTTTTTTCGGCTGCCGAAGTGACCTTTTGAGACGGTCTTTCGGGTCTGATGACAGAAACAACCGCAGAGGTAACGCTCGTAATCACGGCTGAAATGCCGCTATGAGCCGTGCTCTCCTCCGTTGTCGCTTCGGTTTCGTCTGATTGAGAAATATCAGGCGGAGTCAGGCTCTCGGTTAATGCTTGAGAGCTCTCCGCTACTTCGGCTTGACGGGAATGGAGTTGACATGACGGGAGCAAAAGGCATATAATTAACATAAGCGGAATAAGCTTTTTCATTTGTGAATCCTTTCGATGTTTTCGGATTTCAACTTTAATTATATTAAAAGGGAATGATAAAAATGCCGTTTATTGTTGAGTTGCTGCTGATTTATTTTGCCGTTATGGCGGTGTTTTCGGTTGCGATAACCGTTGCTGATAAATCCGCCGCCAAAAAGGGACGATGGAGAGTGCCCGAAGCAACTCTGATGCTCGTCGGGCTTTTCGGCGGCGCTCTGCCTATGTATGTTACAATGAAAACAATCAGGCACAAGACAAAGCATAAGAAATTCATGATCGGTCTGCCGCTTGAAATTGCGCTTCATGCGGCGCTTGTCTGCCTGCTTATTTGGGCTTTGGTATAATAGTTTTTTTAACAGCAATAAATATGGTTTTGAGGGGCTTATTTCCGCCCCGTCTGCGTTAAAAATCTTTGAAATACACAAAGTATTCCTGCAGATTTTCGCCTTGACGGAACGAAAATCTTCTCCCTCAAAACTGCTTCGCATCTGAAATGCAAGATATAATGCCCGAAAGTGCGTGAGATATTGCATTTCAGACATATTCAATCGCTGTTAAAAAAACTATAGTTTTATTGACAGCAAATTTTTTTGTTGTTAAAAACAAAATCAAATGAAAAACGGCGAGCGGATGATGTTCGCCGTTTTCGTTTCTTACAGCGTGTTGAGGTCGTAAGGTGTCTGCTGATACACAAAATAGTTAAGCCAGTTTTCAAAGATAAGATTTGCCGTGCTTTTCCAAGTCATTTTCGGAGTCTTTGTCGGGTCATTATCGGGAAAATAATTGAACGGAATCTTGATGTCAAGCCCTTTGTTGAGATCACGGAAATATTCCTTTGCGAGAGTGCCTCTGTCATATTCGGAATGACCCGTTGCAAAGAAATTCCTGCACGCCATGTCCGATATCAGATGAACGCCCGCAAACTCGGAGTAAGAAAGAATCTGCAAATCTTTAACAAGAGCAATATCGCTTCGTCTGTTTTCGGTGTGCCTTGAATGAGGAACGAAAAATTCATCGTCAACGCCTCTCATCAGGGGATGGAACGGGTCAAGGCATCTGTGAGGGAACACGCCGAAAAGCTTTTCCTTAAGCGGATATTTCGGAACACCGTAGTGATAATGAAGAGCCGCCTGCGCTCCCCAGCAGATGTGGAAAGTCGAATAGACATTCTTTTTGCTCCATTCAAATATTTCACAAAGCTCATCCCAATAGTCAACCATCTCAAATTCAAGATGCTCAACGGGTGCACCCGTGACGATAAGGCCGTCATATTTCTTTTGGGATATTTCGTCAAAAGTCTTGTAGAATTTGAGCATATGTTCTTCGGATATGTTCTTGGACTTATGGGATTTAACCTGCAAAAGCTCAATTTCAATCTGAAGCGGCGAGTTGCTCAGAAGCCTGAGAAGCTGATTTTCGGTTTCAACCTTGGTGGGCATGAGATTCAGAATAAGAATATTAAGCGGTCTTATATCCTGAGAAACCGCCCTGTCCTCGGTCATAACGAATATATTTTCAGCTTCAAGCGCCTTATGAGCGGGAAGCTCATTTGCAATCTTTATGGGCATATCAGTATCACCTTATAGATTAATAATTTATCGGATTCTTTTGTTTGCGGTCAGAAGCGCTTTTGATGCCGCTGATGAAATAACAAAGCCTGCGGCGGCTTCAACTGCTCCGTTAAGGCCGACAAACCATGCGAAGAACGCAAGAATGTTGCTTGCCGCCGACTGACTGTAGAGAGAAGCAAAAAAGTCGGTGCGGCTGAACAGCAGAAGAAAAGAGCCGACGAAAAGCAGCGTGTTGAGCAGGGGGCAGCAAAGGCTTGAAACGGCGCAGGGCACGGAATTACCCTTGCAGACCTTGGAAAGCCCTTTGAAAATCAGCCCCGTGAGCAAACCCTCAAGAATTCTCGGAATAAGGCAGATAATGAGGGTGTAAATCGGGCTGATTGCAACAAGTGCCGCTCCGAATGCGCTCATTCCCGAAACAGCCTGCCAGAAGCTTGTCAGACCGAATACCGCTCCGCATATTGCCCCGGCAGAAGGTCCGAGTACAATTGCCGCAATGGCAACGGGAATAACATTCAGCGTTATTTCAATAACGCCGATTTTGATGTAACCGATGCTTGTGAAGCCGAAGATCAACAGCAGTGCAACAAGCACGGAAAGCTGGGTGAGGCGCAGTATGCGCCGGGTGTTTGCGGATTTTGACATAATATATTCCTCCTTGCTGCTGCTCCGCAATGAATTTTAAAGCAACCGCATATTGATGCGGCAGCTTCGGGCGGATGCAGCGCATGATTGACGAAATAAGTTATTGCCTGTATATTTTATTTTTTGTTTTTTTCGTATAAAACCTTCAAGCCGTATAAAATCAGCTCGCCGTTATAAATGATATCCCGTTTACAGCTTTTTACAAGGTCTTTTGAAAGGCCTCCCGTTGCAACGGTGGTCATAACCCTGTCGCCAAGCTCGTCCTCAAGCTTTTCGCAAAGACCGTCAAGCATCGCCGCAAAGCCGAAGACCGTTCCCGATTGCATTGAATCGATTGAGTTTTTGCCGATTGCATGGGTCGGAGTTTTAAGGCTGATGTTCGGAAGCTGAGAGGTTCTTGCGGAAAGTGCGTCAAGAGAAATTCCGATTCCGGGTGAAATGGTGCAGCCGCAGAATGCGCCGTTTCCGTCAATAACGCTGATTTTGCTCGCCGTGCCGAGATCAATGACAAGGCAGGGCAGGGGATAAAGATTCGCCGCTCCGACTGCTCCCGCAAGCAGATCCGCTCCGAGCTGGGCGGGGTTGTCAATCAGAATGTTCATTCCCGTTTTGATTCCGGGGCCGAGAATCATCGGCTTACAGCCCGTGATTCTTTTAACCGCTTCGCTGACGGTTGACGAAAGCTCGGGCACAACGCTGCTTATCGCCGCTCCGTCAAAGCTGTAGTGCGGAGTCTGATACAAATCAAAAATCTGCTTGAACTCAACGGCGTATTGGTCGGGGGTTCTTGAACGGTCGGTTGCAAGGCGTGAAACGAAAACAAGTCTGTCACCGTCATAAACGCCCATTGTTATGTTGGTGTTTCCTATATCTATTGTCAGAAGCATAAAAATCACCTGTTTTGTCATAGTTACATATATTATACACTCTTTCTCGTTGAAATGCAACAAAATACTTGATTTTAATTTAATGTATTGTATAATATAAAACAGAAAAAAGAAAGAGGTGACACCCGATGAAATGCACGGTCTGCCCGAGAAACTGCATGGCTGACAGAACGGGAGGAAAAGGCTTTTGCGGAGTCGGAGAAGGCTTCAGGGTTGCAAGGGCGGCTCCTCATTTTTGGGAAGAGCCGTGCATTAGCGGAGTCAACGGCTCGGGCACGGTGTTTTTTTCGGGCTGTAATCTCGGCTGTGTTTTCTGCCAGAATTATGAAGTCAGCCATTCCGCTTTCGGCAGAGAGTTAACCGATTCCGAGCTTATGAAAGCGTTCGATTCTCTTATCGAATCGGGCGTTCATAATCTGAATCTCGTAACGCCGACCCATTATGCTCCCCGACTTGCAAAGGTTCTGAAAGAATACAATTCACCCGTTCCCGTGGTATGGAATTCTTCGGGCTATGAGAAGGCTGAAACGCTGAAATTGCTTGAGGGACTTGTTGATATTTATTTACCCGACATAAAATATTTTGAAAGCGCACCCGCTCTCAAATATTCGGGAGCGGCGGATTATTTTGACCGTGCCTCTGAAGCGGTGAGAGAGATGTTCCGTCAGGTCGGTTTGCTTGAAACCGACGAAAACGGAATTGCGAAAAAAGGGATTATTATCAGGCATATGGTGCTTCCGGGCAATATTTCTCAGGCGGTCAAGGTGTTTTCATGGGTTCGTGAGAATTTTCCGCCCGAAATCAGCATCAGCGTTATGCGGCAGTATACGCCCTACGGCAAGGCGCTTGATATGCCGCCGATTGATCGCAGGCTTTCTGCAAGGGAATATTCGATTGTCAAAGAGAAAATATTGGCTCTCGGATTTGAAAACTGTTATTTTCAGGGAAAAGATTCCGCAAAGGAGAATTTTATTCCCGATTTTAACCTTGAAGGTCTTGACCTTTCATAAATTTTTTGGTAAATTGTAATAGAATTTTAATAATAAGGAGATATGCTGTATGGCAAAGAAAAACGGATTCTTCGGAGAGTTCAAAAAATTCATCACAAGAGGCAATGTTATCGACCTTGCAGTCGGCGTTATCGTCGGCGGCGCATTCCAGAAAATCGTCAATTCGCTTGTTGACGATATCGTAATGCCCGTTATCAGCCTTGCAACAAAGGGACTTGATTTTGCAAATTGGTTCATTGCTCTTGACGGCGAAAAATATGCAACTCTTGAGGCCGCAAAAGAAGCAGGCGCGGCAACTCTCAACTTCGGCAATTTCATCAGCGCAATTCTGAATTTCCTCATCATGGCGTTTATTATTTTCCTGCTTGTCAAAGGAATCAACAGCGTTGTTGAAAAAACAAAGAAGCCCGAAGCTCCCGAAGCTCCCAAGACCAAGAAATGTCCCTACTGCAAAACCGAAATCGATATCGAAGCTTCAAGATGCCCGCATTGTACTTCTGAAATTGCAGAATAATTCAATTAAAACATGCAAAGGGTGACTCTTTATGAAATTGGGATTTATCGGAACGGGCAATCTTGCGAGCGCAATTGTCAGAGGCGTTGCGTCAGCGGGCAAAATTCCGACAGATGAAATTTTGATATTTGATGTGAATTCCGAAAAAACCGAGGATTTGAAGGCTCAGCTCGGCGTTCGGACTGCTCAGAGCGCAAAAGAGGTTGCGGCAAAATGCGAAAATGTCGTTATTGCCGTGAAGCCGAAAGATTTTGCCGCCCTTGCCCGTGATATCAGCGGCGAGGTCATGGCAAATAATCCGCTTGTCATTTCAACAGCCGCAGGAACGGAAATTTCATCGATAATTTCATATTTCGGCTTTGATGCAAAGGTTGTCAGAATAATGCCGAACATCAATGCCGCCGTTGGCGAAGCCATGACCGCTTTTTGTGCCTCAGATTCGGTTTCGCAGTCCGAAAAGGATTTTGCCGCCGAATTCTGCTCTTATTTCGGTAAAGCGGTTGCCCTTGAAGAAAAATATTTTTCGGCTTTTACCGCAATTGCAGGCTCTGCGCCTGCTTTTGCGTTCATCTTTGCCGATGCTCTGACCGATGCAGGCATAAAATACGGTCTGCCTGCCTCAACGGCTCAGGATATCGCCGCTCAAATGCTTCTCGGCAGCGCAAAGCTGTTGCTTGAAAGCCCTCTTTCGGTAAGTGAACTTATCAGAAATGTATGCTCGCCTGCGGGAACAACCATCGAGGGCGTATGCAGCCTGAAAGAATCGGGCTTTGAAAATGCGGTAATAACCGCAATTGATAAAACGGTTGAAAAAGACCGCAGAATGAGCGGTAAAAACTGACAGAGATGAAAGGGGAGAATAAGAATGGAATTAATGATTCTGAGTTCGCTTGAAAAGGTTTTTTCCGATGAAAAGCCGACTGCTCCCGAGCTTAAAAGCTTTTCAATGCTTAAAAATGAGCGTTCTTCTTTTCAGACGGCGTTCTGCTGCGCCGACGACGCTTCGGTTTCTTTTGAGCTGAGCGGAAAAGCGGCGGAATTCGCAAAGGCTTACATAGTCAGGGATGTTCCCGTCAAGCTTGCCGCAAACGAAAATGCAGACGACTTTTATCTTCGCAAGGAGTCAGGCAATTATCCCGATTATCTTGTTCCCGTCAGCGACGGATTTGAAGCTGAAAAGGGCAAGTGGTACAGCCTTTGGGTTGAGCTTTGCCCGAACGGAAGTGAAGCGGGCAAATATCCGATTTGCGTTGAGATAAAAGAGAACGGAGAAACCGCCGCAAAGGGCGAAGCGGAGGTTGAAATCATTGATGCCGTGCTTCCCGAACAGGATTGGATTTATACCTGCTGGTATCATTCCGATTGCATCTGCAATTATTATGGCGTTGAGCCTTTCAGCGACGAATATTGGCGGATAAACCGCAATTTTATTCAAATGGCGGCAGAGCACGGAATGAACTGCATTCTGACCCCCGTTTTCACGCCTCCGCTTGATACAATGGTCGGCGGCGAGAGAAGAACTGTTCAGCTTGTTAAAATCCGTAAAAACGGCGGAAAGTATTATTTTGACTTCAAGAATTTCAGAAAATGGGTCAAAATGTGCCGTGAGTGCGGAATCGAATATTTTGAAATCAGCCATTTCTTCACTCAATGGGGCGCAAAGCACGCTCCGAAGATAGTTGCCATTGACCGAAAGGGCAGGGAAAAGAAGATTTTCGGCTGGTCAACGAGAACCTCAAGCAAGGCTTATGACGATTTTCTCCGCAGCTTTGCACAGTCGTTTGTAAAAGTGCTTGAAGATGAGGGAATAAAGGATAAATGCCTTATCCATGTTTCCGATGAGCCGAATCTCAGCCATCTTGAAACATATAAGCGCAGAGCACGGCTTATTGAAGAAATTTTCCCCGGAATCAAGGTCATTGACGCTCTTTCCGATTTCGCATTTTATGAGAGCGGAACAGTCAAGAATCCGATACCGAACGAAAATGATATTGCCGAATTCATCGGCAATGTGCCCGAGCTCTGGACTTATTATTGCTGCGGAAACGGAGATAAATATGTTCCCAACAGATTTTTATCCATGCCGTCGCTTCGCAACAGAGTTCTCGGAATCCTGATGTATAAATATGATATAAAAGGCTTCCTGCAATGGGGCTATAATTTCTATAATACTCAGTATTCAATCAGAAGCATTGACCCGTTCAAGGTTACCGATGCGGGCGGAGCTTTCCCTGCGGGAGATTCGTTCATTGTTTATCCCGGTGAGGGCGGCGAACCGCTTGCTTCGCTGAGACTTAAAGTTTTATTCGACGGATTCGAGGATCTGAAAGCACTCAAGCTTCTTGAAAAGAAAATAGGCAGAGAAAAGGTGCTTGAGTTCATCGACAAGGATTTGTTCAAACCGCTGACCTTCATGGAATATCCGCATGAAAACGATTGGCTGCTTGAAACGAGAGAAAAAATCAACCATATGCTTGTCGATTAAAAC
>JAEDKI010000145.1 GCA_016295895.1 Clostridiaceae bacterium
CTTTTGCTATCAATGAAACTTCTTATTTTAAGGACGGCAAAACAGAAAAAGTTTCAGGCGAAAAAGAAGAATACTATATTTATGATACAAGGCTTGATTTTATAAAATATGAATATGAAATAGATGTTTTTTCGGGACAAATAATTAAATATGAAGCGGATGTCACCATGCCCGAAGTTATGAAAGCGGAAGAATACAAAATAACAAAATTCAAGAACGGAATCGACACCGAACAGGCAATTGACATTGCGCTGTCTCACGCAGGCGTAAGCCGTGCCGATTCCACCGTACTCTCCGTTGAGCTTCCGGGATATGAAAATATGCAGGTTTTCCGTATTGAATTTACCTGCAATACGCCGCTTTATGCCGGAGTCTGGATCAGAGGCGCAGTGCCTGCCGACTACTCAAGCAACGCTTTTTCTGCAATCAACAAAGCCGTTATTTTTACTTTTCCTGCTCTGATTCTTCTTGCGGCATTAGGAGCTTTCCTTCTTTCAAAACACACCATTCGCCCGGTTGAGAGCATCAGTCTTTCCGCAAGAGAGATCAGCTCGGGAAACGATCTTTCAAAACGCATTGAAGTTAAAAGCAATTCCGATGAGATTTCAACGCTTGCTTCAACCTTTAACGGAATGCTCGAAAGGCTTCAGGCTTCGTTTGAAAATGAAAGGCGTTTCACCTCCGACGTTTCACATGAGCTGCGAACCCCCATTTCAGTCATTAAAGCAGAATGTGAATTTGCGCTTTCCGAACATTCAGACTTCAACGACAAGGTTGAAGCGCTTGTTTCGATAAATGAGCAGGCAGTTAAGATGACCGACCTTGTCAACACTATGCTTACACTCACAAAAGCAGAGCAGGGAAAAACTCGCTTTAAATATGAAAACATCGACCTGAGCGCACTTGTCAGCAATGTCTGTGCCGAATTTAAAACATCAAAAGGCATAACTCTCTTTACAAATATTAAAAATAATATTCGTTTCAATTGCAATGAAATGCTTATAAAGCAGCTTGTTTTGAATCTTGTGTCGAACGCAGATAAATACGGAAAGGAAAACGGTTATATTAAAGTATCCTTATCTGAAGAAAACAGTGATGTTATTTTATCGGTTGAAGATAACGGAATCGGAATCAAGGATGAAGATATTCCTAAAATAACCGGCAGGTTTTATCGTGCCGACACTTCAAGGGGCGAAACAGACGGCTTCGGGCTTGGGCTTTCCCTTTCGGATAATATTGTTGCTTTACACGGAGGTAAAATGCTGATAGAATCCGAATTTTCCGTTGGTTCAAAATTTACCGTTATCTTTTCAGAAAAAAATTAAAAATAAAATTGATTTTCTAATCTTCTTTTAATTTTTGCGGGTTATTATTTACTCACAGCAAGGGACACAGAGCCCTTAATCTGAAAGGAGTAATCAAAATGAAGAAAAATGTTCTACTGAAAGTTGTCAGCGTCTCAGCGGTAGCGGTATGCTTTGCCGCATTTACCGCCTGCGGAAATTCTCAGTCCTTGAATACTTCGGTTGATAATGCTTCGGCAGGAGTATCCGACTTAAAGGCAGTCACTCAAAGCATGGTTTCTCTTGATAACGCAATTGACATCGCCTTAGATGCGGCAGGAATTGCAAGAGAAAACGCAAGCTTCGTCAAGACCGAGCTTGATTCCGACAATACCGTTCCCGCATATGAAATTGACTTTACTGCTGACGGGATTGAGTATGAATATGAAATAGCGGTAAATGACGGAAAAATTCTTGAAGCAAAAAAGGAAGCTGCCGATTCAATTGACTCCACAAAAAATCAACAGTCGCAAGCCGTTGAATCAGAAAACAACGTTTCTCCGTCAGACGATAAAGCACCGACAAATCCGCAAAGTGCCGGATATATCAGCGTTGATGCCGCAAAAACAGCCGCATTAAAAGATGCAGGGATTAATTCTTCAGACGCAAATTTTGTTAAAGCAGAATTTGACAAAGACGACCTTATTCCGTCTTATGATATTGAGTTTATCTGCGGCGGATATAAATACGACTATGAAATAAACGCAAAAACAGGCTCGATCATCGAAAAAGATAAAGAAGTAACGTTTGAAAAGAAGAACAGCACCGTTTCCAA
Organism: Clostridiaceae bacterium; assembly: GCA_016295895.1. GTDB lineage: Bacteria > Bacillota > Clostridia > Oscillospirales > Acutalibacteraceae > CAG-177. The sequence continues at coordinate 2,119 of JAEDKI010000145.1, forward strand.
CCCGAATCCCGACTTTATAAGCGAATCAGAAGCAAAAGCTATAGCTTTTGATAAAGCGGGAATCAAGGAATCGGATGCGAAAAATGTTAAAGTTTCTTTTGACGGCGACGATATAATACCGTCATTTGATGTTAATTTCATCTTTGAAAATTATGAATACGAGTATGAAATTAATGCAAAAACAGGCAGAATCATCGCCGGCGAAAAAGAGTTCAAAGATTAATTTTTCACAAAAACCCCGCTTCAACGGCGGGGTTTTTTTCTGTTTTGCTTATTGTTATAACCCTCAAAAAAATATATAATATGTGAAACAAACAATTGGGGGTTATTATGGATTTTCTGTCTGAATTTGTTGCAAAAAGCAGCCCGAAAATTATTGTTTCCCAGCTGATCGGCTTTGTTGCTTCGGGACTTCTGCTTTTCTCTTTTCAACAGCGCACCCACAAAAGAATTGTTGCAATGCAGGCATTCTCGGGCTTCCTTTTTGCCGTTCAGTATTATATGCTCGGCGCATACGAGGGCATGGCAGGCAACATTGTCGGAATGACAAGGGCTGTTGCATATTATTTCAGAGGAAGATCGAAGCTGATTGACAGTCTGTTCTGCCCGATTCTGTTTGCCCTGTTTGCCGCAGGCGCAGGAATTGCAACTTATTCATCCCCCGTTTCGCTTCTGCCCATGAGCGCAATGATAATTTCATCATTCGTTATCTGGAATCCGAAAACTCAGCAGCTCAGAGCTCTGACACTTCCGACCTCTGCTATGTGGCTTATCTACAACATAATTTGCGGCTCGGTGTCGGGCATTTTAACCGAAATATTCTGTGAAGCTTCTATTATTATCGGGCTTATCAGGTTCAGAAGCAAAAAATCCAAAGTTGTTTGATCGGGAGGAAAAAATGGTTAAGGATCTTACTGTCGGCAAGCCGTCGCTGGTGCTTTGGGGTTACACTCTGCCGATGTTTTTAAGCGTCATATTTCAACAGCTTTATAATATTGCCGATTCGGTCATTGCAGGCCGTTTTGCGGGCGAGGACGCCCTTGCCGCAGTCGGAGCTTCATACCCCGTGACAATGATTTTCAACGCAGTTGCAATCGGCTGCAACATCGGCTGCACCGTGGTTATTGCAAGAATTTTCGGCTCTCATAACTACGCCCACATGAGAACGGCAATATCAACAACAATCATTTCAGCCGTTGCGCTTTCGATAAGCCTGTCGGCAATCGGCCTTGCGATATGCAACCCCGTTATGCGGCTTCTGAACACTCCGCAGAACATTTTTGATAACGGAGTGCTTTATCTCAATATTTATATAGGCGGATTCGTTTTTCTGTTTCTTTATAACATCGCAACCGCCATTTTCGTTTCGGTCGGCGATTCAAAAACGCCGCTGTTTCTGCTGATTTGCTCTTCGCTCAGCAATATCCTGCTTGACTATATTTTTGTCAGATTCTTAAAGCTCGGAGTTGCAGGCGTAGCATGGGCAACATTCATTGCTCAGGGTGCAGCCTGCATTCTGGCACTTGTGTTGGTTTCAAAGCGCATCAAAGAAATCAAGGTTACGGAAAAATATTCAAAATTCTCCTTTGAAACGCTCTGGGAAATCTGCAAGGTTGCCGTTCCGAGCATATTACAGCAAAGCTTTGTATCAATCGGCAATCTATTCATTCAAAGACTGATTAACGGTTTCGGTTCATCGGTTGTTGCAGGTTACTCTGCGGCAATAAAGCTTAACACCTTCTGCATAACGAGCATAACCACGCTTGGAAACGGCGTTTCTGGCTACACGGCGCAGAATGTCGGTGCTAAAAAGCTGACGAGAATCGATTCGGGCTTCAAAGCGGCTCTGCTTTTGTCTCTTTTCATTACTCTGCCGTTCACGGTCGCCTATTATTTCGGCGGCGGTTCACTGATTATGCTGTTTATGGAAAAGGGCAACGAAGCGGCTCTTGAAGTCGGAAAAGCATTTCTCAGAATCAACGCCCCGTTCTACTGCTTCATAGCTTTCAAGATTATCACCGACGGCATTCTCAGAGGCACAGGCTGGATGAAAGCGTTTATGGTTACGACCTTTACCGACCTTATTCTCAGAGTATTGTTCGCATATATTCTTGTCGGAGATTACGGCACAAACGGAATCTGGTTCTCATGGCCTGTCGGCTGGCTGACCGCAACTGCGCTTTCGGTATTCTTCTATATTTTGAATTACCGTTCAAGGAAAAAGGCAGTTAAGCTTCAGGCTGCGTGAAGATTTTATTCTGTTTTAGCAACGAACGATGCCCGCATGCCCAAAAAGGTTATTAATATTATTCGCCGGTGGCGAATTGGTTCGTCGGGGACGCCGAATCCTGCGGATTTTTCGTGAATTCGTGCGTTTTCAGTCGGCAACCGTCGAGGATGGGTCACTGTCCCGCATAAACCGAGCCGTTTTCCCGGAACGCTGAGGACAGCGTTCCCTACAAGGAAATTGCGTTGATATCGGATATTTTCAAGCGGGAGAACATAGTTTTCTCCCCTAACGAACAAAAAAACATAACCGTCTGAGAACTAATGGATTCTCAGGCGGTTATATTTTTATCGTATTATTTTATTTTGAACCAAAAATTT
>JAEDKI010000146.1 GCA_016295895.1 Clostridiaceae bacterium
TTTTTTAATGGATATTCGCACAATGACAAAAGAACAGCTTTCGGAACGCCTTGCCGTTTTGAAAGAAGAATATAATTCGTTCAAAGCGTTGAATCTCAAGCTTGACATGTCAAGAGGCAAGCCCGGTTCGGATCAGCTTGAGCTTTCAAATTCAATGCTTTCTCCCGAGCTTCTCGGCAATTTCAAGTCTGAAAACGGTCTTGATGTCCGCAATTACGGAGTGCTTGACGGCGTTCCCGAATGCAAGAAAATCTTTTCGGAAATTCTTGAAGTCGAGCCGGAGAATATTATCATTTTCGGCAATGCAAGCCTTAACATTATGTATGATTATATAGCTCAGTGCATGATTTTCGGAGCAGGTGCCGAGCCTTGGATTAAACAGGGTGAAATCAAATTCCTTTGCCCCGTTCCCGGATATGACCGTCATTTTGCCATTCTTGAGCATTTCGGCATTAAGATGATTAATATTCCGACCGACGAAAACGGCCCCGATATGGATATGATCGAGGAACTTGTCAAGGATGAGAAAGTCAAGGGAGCTTTCTGCGTTCCCATGTATTCCAATCCGACGGGCATAACATATTCAGATGAGGTTGTTCGCCGCTTTGCCGCTCTGAAGCCTGCCGCAAAGGATTTCAGAGTCATATGGGATAACGCCTACTGCGTTCATCACATTAACGAAAAGCATGACAGACTGCTTAACATTTTTGAAGCCTGCAAGGAATACGGAACGGAGGATAATTTCATTGAAGTAACCTCAACTTCAAAGATAACATTCCCCGGTGCGGGCGTTTCGGCTCTTGCCGCCTCCAAAGCCAATATTGCCGATATCAAAAAGAGAATGACCATTCAGACAATCGGCCATGACAAGATAAATCAGCTTCGCCATGCGGCATTTCTCAAAGACAAGGCGGGAGTTGAAGCTCACATGCTCCGCCATGCCGAAGTTTTAAAGCCGAAATTTGACGCTGTTCTTTCCGCTTTTGAAAAGAACCTTGCGGGAAAAGGCGTTGCGGAATGGACTTCACCTAACGGCGGCTACTTCATCAGCCTTGATGTTAACAAGGGCTGTGCAAAAAGGACTGCCGCTCTCTGCAAGGAAGCCGGAGTTACCCTCACGGGTGCAGGCGCAACCTATCCTTACGGTATTGACCCCGATGACAGAAACATCCGCATTGCCCCCACCTTCCCGTCAAGGGACGAACTCTGCAAAGCGGTCGAAATTCTCTGCTTATGCGTTGAAATTTCTGCAATCGAGAAAATTCTCGGTTAATTAATTCCCATTTTTTCAAAAAAGCTCTCGGAGCTTATACCGCTCGGTCTGTTATATCTGCCGAGTCCGAACAGCCGTTCGGGCTCGGCTTTTTTGACGATATTTACTCTTTCTTCGCAGGTAAACGCCATTTTTATGCCGTATTTTTTCAGTATTTCCTTGCTTTCTGAGCTGAAGCTTCCAAAAGGATATGCAATTGCAACGGGAGCTTTGCCCGTATGCTTTAACATCTCCGTTTTCATTTTTGACGCATCTGCCCCCAAAAATTCAGCATACTGTTCAAAAGTTTCCCCTTTTTTCTTTTTCGCTCCCGAACGATAGCCCGTATTCTTATGCAAATCATATGAATGGCTCTGAATTTCAACCGTATTACCCATGCTCAGCTCCTTGATTTCAGCCCAGTTAAGGTTTGAATAATTAAGATTGTGGTCATCAAGCTCAGTATAATAATCGGCAAGCGAGCCGACAACAAAACCGACAGCGGTAAAGCCGTACTGTTCAAGCAAAGGTTTGGCGTAGGCATACAGAGTTTCACAGCCGTCGTCAAAAGTTATCATAATCGCTTTTTCCGGCAGTTTTCCTTTCCCCTGAGAATAATCAAGAAGTTGAGAAACGGTTACGGTTTTATATCCTTTTTCTTTAAGAAAAACCAAATCTTTTTCAAACTGTTCAAGAGTCAGAACATACCTGCCCGCACGGGATTCGGATTTGGTAAGCTGATGATACATGACTATCGGAAGCGCAATTTCATCGGACTGCATTGAATAAATTGATCCGTTCATCGCAAAAAAAGAAAAGGAAACAATAAATATTGCCAATACTGCGACAACATAATAATAGTATTTTTTTATTTTGAACACCATAAAATCCACACCCTCTTTGGTTAAATATTATTCAGATCAGCGCATTGTTAGAATTCATAATTACTTATCACATTTCTGCATTTTTATGGTCGTTTGTGTCAAAATTTTATCAGAGGGCTTTTTTCTATTGCATTTTGTCAGATAATATCTTATATTAGTGTTTGACAGAAAAAAACAGAGAATATCCGAAAGAGGAAGAAAAAATGAGCGTATTCAACATAATAACCTTGCTCGGCGGTCTTGCCATGTTCCTGTTCGGCATGAGCACCATGTCAAACGGACTTGAAAAAACCGCAGGCGGAAAACTTGAAAAAACACTTCAGAAGATGACGGACAAGCCCGTTAAAGCTCTGCTCCTCGGTGCGGCGGTAACGGCAACGATCCAATCTTCCTCAGCGGTTACGGTCATGCTTGTCGGCCTTGTTAACTCGGGAATTCTGAAGCTCGGGCAATCCGTCGGCATTATCATGGGCTCAAACATCGGAACAACGATTACCGCATGGGTTCTGAGCCTTGCAGGCATTGAAAGCGATAACTTCTTTGTCAGCCTGCTGAAACCTTCGTCATTTTCACCGATAGTTGCTTTCATTGGCATTATACTTATAATGACATCGAAAAAGCCACGCAGAAAGGATATAGGCGGAATCTGCATGGGCTTTGCGGTTCTGATGTTCGGCATGGAGCTGATGAGCAATTCCATGTCTCCGCTTGCCGAAATGGAAGAATTCAGACAGCTTATGGTCATGTTCAATAATCCCCTGCTCGGTCTTGCCGTCGGCATAATAATGACAGCAGTTATTCAAAGCTCATCGGCAACGGTCGGCATTTTGCAGGCTCTCTCTCTGACGGGTGCGCTCTCATACGGAATGGCTATCCCGATAATCATGGGTCAGAATATCGGAACCTGCATCACGGCTTTGATTTCGAGCATCGGAGTCAATAAAAACGCAAAGCGTGTTGCGGCGATTCATGTTTATTTTAATCTCATAGGAACTGCCGTTCTGCTTTCCGTTTATTATATTCTGAACATGATTTTTCATTTCGCTTTTTCAGGCGAAGCAATTGCACCCGCAGGAATAGCGATTGTTCACAGTATTTTCAACATTGCAACAACGATGATTCTGTTCCCGTTTTCAAAACAGCTTGAAAAGCTGGCGGTTAAAACGGTTAAAGATAAAGATAATGTCAGCAAAGAAACATTTCTTGACGACAGACTTATTAACTCTCCCTCGCTTGCAATTTCGGAATGCCGCAACTATACGGTCAAGATGGCAAATCTTGCAAACGAAGCTTTGCTTGATTCAATAAATCTGATCGATAATTATGACGAAAAAATTGCAGATAAAATTGTATCCGACGAGCAGACTCTTGATGAATACGAGGATAAGCTTGGTACATTCCTTGTTAAAATTGCAGGACACGAACTTTCAAAAGAGGACAGCAACACCGTTTCCACTCTGCTTCATGCAATCGGCGATTTTGAAAGAATCGGCGACCATGCGGCAAACATGCTCAAAACCGCTCAGGAAATCAATCAGAAAAACATCCGTTTTTCCGACGATGCAAATGCCGAAATTAAAGTTGCAACAAAAGCAATCAAAGATATTCTCGCCCTTACCGTCAGAGCGTTCTCGGATAATGATGTCGAGCTTGCGCTTGATGTTGAGCCGCTCGAACAGGTTATTGATAATCTGATTTCCGAAATAAGAAACAGACACATTTCCCGCCTTACCGACGGCAACTGCACTATTGAGCTTGGTTTTGTTCTCTCCGACCTTTTGACAAACTACGAGAGAGTTTCCGACCATTGCTCCAACATTGCCGTTGCGCTGATTCAGATCAGCAATTCGGTTTTCGACACTCACGAATACCTTAACGATTATAAAAATGCGGGCGGCGAAAGATTCACCGGCGCATTTGAAGGCTTTAAGAATAAATATATTTTACCGTAAAGGACTGATTGAAAATGAAAAAACTCAAAGCATTATTAACCGTTGCCGTGCTTATCGCACTTATTTTCACCGCCGTTTCCTGCGGCAAAACCGCAAGCGATACGCAGACAACCACCGCAGAAACAACTGCAGGAACAACTGCCGCCACTTCAGGTGAAGCGGTTGAGCTCGGAACGGGCTCAAAGCATTTCGGATTAAGGGTTGTTGATGCAAGCGGAGAAGAAAGCTGTTTCATAATCGGAACAGACGAAACAACCGTCGGTGAAGCGCTTCAGAAGCTCGGCTTGATTGAAGGCGAAGAAGGCGACTACGGCCTTTATATTAAGTCCGTTAACGGAATCACCGCCGATTATGACAAGGACGGAACATATTGGGCTTTCTATATTAACGGAGAATATGCCACGACGAGCGCTGACCTGACCGAAATAACCGAGAACACAGAATATATGCTGAAAGTTGAAAAATAATTCAAACATCAAAACACCCGAGCTCTGCACAAAGCCGAGCTCGGGTGTTTTTGTTTGTTTAAATTGTGCAGGCTGAGCAAGAGGAAGAACAGCAGCCGCCTGAAC
>JAEDKI010000147.1 GCA_016295895.1 Clostridiaceae bacterium
TGATTTCTTCAAATCGCTTTACAGCCAGCAGGGCTACCTGAGCTTTTCGCTTCCCGTTTCGAGCAATCAGCTTCTCGGCTCCAAGGTTCTCGTTTACGGCGGATGGCTCATAATCAGCTATGCGGTCTTTATGTTCACAAGCGTTTTTCTGATGAATTACACCGCCGATCAGGTAATCGGAGTTGAAAAGATTTCGCTTGCAAAAACGCTCATGGAAATGCTCGGCGATTTCCCCTCAACAACTCAGCTCATCGCCTATGCGGTCTACACGGTCATGATGTTCTTCATCATCATTCTGAGCTTTGTTTCAATTATTTACTTTGCGATAACCGTTTCGCATGTAAGACTTCTCCAGAAGCATTCCATTTTTGCCTCGATAATCATTTTCTTCATCACGGCGTTTGTTTTTCTCTGGATATCCTTCAAAATGTCCGACCTCATTAACTTCGTCATGGTGTTCAATGATGATCACACTCTGAGCTTCGGAATTCTCAACGACGGCTATTCACTCGCCAACGGCAATCTCGGCATGGAGATTACCCCCGCTTTCAGCTTTGCGATTCTTGATGTTATCATGTTTTTCGCAACTTCTTATATCATGCATAAAAAAGTCAACATCAAATAAGGGGAGATTCCAATAAAAATCGGTGTTTTAGGCGGAACCTTCAACCCGCCCCATGTCGGCCATCTGCGCCTTGCGAAAGCGGCGGCAGACGAAATCGGCATGGACAAGGTGCTGATTGTTCCCTCCTGCATTCCTCCCCATAAGCTTCCCGGCAAGCTTGCCGACGGCAAGGCAAGGCTCGAAATGTGCCGAATTGCTTTTTCCCGAGACAGCCGCTTTGAGATTTCGTCAATCGAGCTTGACCGTGGCAGCAGAAGCTACACGGTTGAAACGCTTCGGGAGCTGAAAAAGCAATATCCGAATGACGAGCTTTATTTCATAATCGGCTCGGATATGCTTGAAACCTTTACGGGCTGGTATCTTTGGGAGGAAATTCTGTCGCTTGCCCGCATCTGCGCCGCTTCAAGAGAAAACGGCTATAATCCCGACCTTTCGGGCTTCACCGAGGAGCAGAAAAAGCGGATAATTCTGCTGAAGCTTCCTCCGCTTGAGATAAGCTCAACCGAGTTGAGGGGAGCAATCGCAAGGGGAGACAATTCCGGGCTTCTTGACCCTGCGGTTGCGGAATATATCCGCAGAAACGGGCTTTACGATGACGGGCTTTCGTCTTTCAGAAAAATAATAACGGAAAAGCTTGATTCTCACAGGCTTTATCACAGCGAATGCGTCAGCGAGTGCGCCGCTCTGCTTGCCGAAAAATACGGAGCAGATGCCGAAAAGGCAAGGCTTGCGGGGCTGATGCACGATGTTATGAAAAACGCCTCGGCAGAGGAACAGCTTGATTACATGAGCCGCGCGGGAGAAACGCTCAGCGAGGTTGAAACGGTCAACCGAAAGGTCTGGCATCAGATTTCGGGAGCGGCTTTTCTGAAAATCGGCGGTTTAATTGCCGATGAAGAAATTCTCGGTGCAGTCCGCTGGCACACAACGGGCAAGTCCGGCATGACCCTGCTCGAAAAAATCGTATATGTGGCGGATTTCATTTCCGCCGACAGAGATTACGGCGATATTGATGTTGTTCGCAGGCTTGCGGATTTAAGCCTCGAGCACGCCATTCTTTATACTTCACGCTACACGGTCAGAAAAATGATATCGGGCGATTTGCCGCTGCACCCCGCAACGGTTGATTGCTACAACGACATGCTGCTGCATTTCGGCGTGCAGAAAGGATAATGACAATGACAGATTCAAAAGAACTTGTAAGAGAAATTGCAAAAGTGCTTAACGAGAAAAAAGCAATGGATATCGTTGCCATCAAGACCGAGGAAGTCACGATAGTTTCGGATTATTTCGTTATCGCTTCGGGCACTTCCAACACTCACACAAAGGCTCTTGCCGATGATGTTGAATACGAGATAAAAGAAAGGCTCGGCATTTCTCCCGAACACATTGAGGGCAGAGCAACGGGTTGGATTCTGCTTGACTATTCAACGGTTCTCGTTCACATTTTCCAGCAGGAGAACAGAGACTATTATAACCTTGAGCGACTTTGGGCTGATGCAAGTCAGCTTGATTTGTCGGATATTATTACAGAGAATTAAGGAGAGGTGTTGTTGCTTTTATGGCACAGTACGATTACGCTAATATAGAAAAGAAATGGCAGAAATATTGGGAGGAGCACGAAACCTTCAAAACAGATGTATGGGATTTTTCAAAGCCCAAATATTATGTTCTTGATATGTTCCCCTATCCCTCGGGCGTAGGTCTTCACGCAGGTCACCCCGAAGGCTACACAGCCACCGATATCGTTTCAAGAATGAAGAGAATGCAGGGCTATAATGTTCTTCACCCCATGGGTTACGATTCATTCGGTCTTCCCGCAGAGCAGTACGCCGTTAAGACGGGTCACAATCCCAACGGCTTCACTCAGGATAACATTCAGACCTTCTCAAAACAGCTTAAAGAGCTCGGCTTTGACTATGACTGGTCAAAGATGATTGCCACATCGGATCCCTCTTATTACAAGTGGACTCAGTGGATTTTCAAGCAGCTCTATCTTAAAGGCTATGCAAAGCTTGTTGATATCCCCGTTAACTGGTGCGAGGAGCTCGGCACGGTTCTTGCAAACGATGAAGTTATTGACGGCAAGAGCGAGCGTGGCGGTTATCCCGTAGTCCGCAAGAACATGAAGCAGTGGGTTATCGACCAGGTTGCATTTGCCGAGGAGCTTCTTGACGGCCTCAATGAAATTGACTGGCCCGAATCAACCAAGGATATGCAGCGCCATTGGATTGGCAAGAGCACGGGCGTTGAGGTTGAATTTCAGCTTGTCGGCGGCGGCAAGTTCTCAATCTTCACCACCTGTATTGAAACAATTTACGGCATAACCTTCATGGTTATGGCTCCCGACGGCGATCTTGTCAAGGAGCTTATGCCGAGAATTGAAAACAAGGACGAGGTCAACGCCTATATTCAGGAAACAATCAAAAAATCCGATATGGATCGTACCGACCTCAACAAGACAAAATCGGGCTGTCCTCTTAAGGGCATTTATGCCATTAACCCCGTAAACGGCAAAGAGGTTCCCGTTTATATCGGCGATTTTGTTCTTGCAAGCTACGGCACGGGCGCAGTTATGGCAGTTCCCAGCCACGATCAGCGTGACTTTGAATATGCCGTTGTACATAACATCCCCATGATTCAGGTTATTGACGGCGCCGATGTTTCGGAATGTGCCTTTGAAAAGGGCAGTTATCTCGGCAAGGGCTGTAAGCTCATCAATTCAGAGGAATTCACGGGTCTTACGGTTGAAGAAGCAAAGGAAGCCATAACGCAGAAGCTTGAAAAGATGGGCGTTGCCAAGAGAAAGGTTAACTACCATTTCCGTGAGTGGATTTTTGCAAGACAGCGTTATTGGGGCGAACCCGTGCCTGTTTATTACACGGACGACGGCGAAATCCATGTTCTTGATGACGATGAGCTTCCGCTTGTTCTGCCCGAGCTTGAAGAATACAAGGGCAAGAACGGTCAGGCGCCTCTTGAAAATGCAGAGGATTGGAAATATATCGAGAAAAACGGCGTTAAGGGCAAGCGTGAAACCTCAACGATGCCCGGCTCGGCAGGTTCAAGCTGGTACTACATGAGATATATTGATCCTCAAAATGAAAACGCAATCTGTGACCCCGAGCTTCTCAAGCATTGGCTTCCCGTTGATCTTTATGTCGGCGGCCCCGAGCATGCTGTCGGTCACCTTATGTATTCAAGAATCTGGAACAGATTCCTCTACAATGAAGGGGTTTCACCCGTAAAAGAGCCTTTCAAAAAGCTTGTTCATCAGGGTATGATTCTCGGCGCAAACGGCATCAAGATGGGCAAAAGATTCCCCGAATATGTAGTCAATCCCTCGGATATCGTCCGTGATTACGGCGCAGATACTCTCCGTCTCTATGAGATGTTTATGGGTCCTCTTGAAGCTTCAAAGCCTTGGAGCAATCAGGGCGTTGAGGGCGCAAAGCGTTTCCTTTCAAGAGTCTGGAACTTCTTCACCGACGAATCAAAGATAAACGACAGCAAGTATTCGGAGCTTGAAAAAATCTATAATGTTACAATCCGCAAGGTTACATCAGACTTTGAACAGCTTGCTTTCAACACGGCAATCAGCCAGATGATGATTTTTGTCAATGCTGTTTATAAAGCGGACAGCTGTCCCAAAGAGTTTGCAGAGGGCATTATCAAGGCGCTCAGCCCCATTACTCCCCACATCTGCGAAGAAATCTGGGAAAAGCTCGGTCATAACGATACAATCGCATTTGAAAGCTGGCCGACCTATGACGAGTCAAAGTGCGTTGACGATGAAATTGAAATTGCCGTTCAGATTAACGGCAAGGTCAGAGAAAAGCTCGTTATTGCCGCCGACGCCGAAAGCGACGAGGTTCTCGCCGCCGCAAAGGCTCTTGAAAAGATAGCGGAAGCAATCGACGGAATGACTATTGTCAAGGAGCTTTATGTCAAGGGCAGACTTGTTAATATAGT
>JAEDKI010000013.1 GCA_016295895.1 Clostridiaceae bacterium
AAGAACAGCCACAGCAGAGCAAACTACTGTGACTGTTACTGTCTTATGAACACCGCCATTTGAGCGGGTTTTATTATTATAAGGTTTAATTATACCTCGGGGGAAGCCGCTGTCATAAGCGTTTTGAACTCCTCGCCCGACATCTTTTCGCTGTCAAAAAGAATCTTTGCAACCGCATGGAGCTTATCAATATGCTCCTTGAGGATTGATTCAGTTCTGCTGTAAGCGTTTCTGATGATTTTTTCAATTTCCTCGTCAATCTGAGAAGCAACGCTCTCGGAATAGTTGCGGATATGGTTATAATCCTTGCCGAGGAACACTTCGTTATTGTCGCTGCCGAAAGCGATGGGGCCGAGCTTGTCGCTCATGCCGTATTTCGTAACCATGCTTCTTGCAATGTCGGTCGCTCTTTCGATATCGTTTGAAGCTCCCGTTGAAACGTCGCCGAGAATCAGGGCTTCGGCAACTCTGCCGCCAAGCAGGCTGACAATATTGTCAAGCATTTCATTCTTTGAGGTGTAGCTCTTATCCTCAACGGGTCTGTAGAGCGTGTAGCCGCCCGCCATTCCTCTCGGGATAATTGAAATCTGATGAACGGGGTCGGTGTGTTCAAGATAGAAGCTTGAAACGGCGTGACCCGCTTCGTGATATGCTGTCAGCTTTTTCGCCTTTTCGTTCATCTTGTGAGATTTCTTTTCCGAACCGACCTGAACCTTAAGCGAAGCCTCGTCAATCTCCTCCATGGTGATTGCCTTCTTACCCCGTCTTGCGGCAAGAAGCGCAGCCTCATTAAGAAGGTTTTCAAGGTCGGCGCCCGTGAATCCGACGGTTGAATGAGCAACGCTGTTAAAATCAACATCGGGGCCTATGGGTTTGCCCTTTGCGTGAACCTTGAGAATTTCAATTCTGCCCTTGGTGTCGGGATAATTAACCGTTACCTGACGGTCAAATCTGCCGGGTCTGAGCAGAGCAGGGTCAAGGATGTCGGGGCGGTTGGTTGCGGCGATAACGATAACGCCTTCATTCGCTCCGAAGCCGTCCATTTCAACAAGCAGCTGATTCAGCGTCTGCTCTCTTTCATCGTGACCGCCGCCCATGCCTGCGCCTCTGTGTCTGCCGACTGCGTCGATTTCATCGATGAATATAATTGAAGGTGAATTTTTCTTTGCCTGGTCAAAAAGGTCACGGACTCTCGACGCACCTACGCCGACATACATTTCAACAAAATCAGAACCCGATATTGAGAAAAACGGAACATCCGCTTCGCCCGCAACCGCTCTTGCAAGCAAGGTCTTACCCGTTCCCGGAGGGCCGACGAGCAAAACGCCCTTGGGTATTCTTGCGCCGAGCATATCAAACTTTGCAGGATCTTTGAGGAACTGAACAATTTCTTCAAGTTCCTCTTTTTCTTCATCTGCGCCCGCAACATCGTTGAATGTCGTCTTTCTTTTTTCGTCCTTAGCCTGCTTGATTCTCGCCTTGCCGAAGCTGAGAGTTCTGTTATTCTCGTTTGTCATGGTCTGATTCATTCTTCTGAACATAAAGATGGTCAGAGCACCCATAACAAGAAGCAGAATCAAGGTCGGCACTATCTGATAAATCCATTGACCCGTTGAACCTGAAACATAACCGGCTTTAATCGGCTTGTCGGGATTCTCACGGTTATATTTGATAACGCCCTCATGGATATCCTCGATAAAAAGGCTTACGCTCGGAACGGAAAATGCCTTTTCCTGATTATCGCCCTCGACCTTGTAGACCAGCGCACCGCTGCTCAGATTGAGGCTGTATTCCGTAACCTTGCCTTCATCAAAAAGCGCAACAAGCTGATAATATTCCAGCTTATCCTGCCTCTGAATGCTTGCGTAATAGGTAATTCCGCAAAGAATCATAAGCGGAATCAAAATATAAGACAATACTGTTAACAGCTTTTTTCTGGCATTGCCCGAATTGTTATTCTTCGTACTCAATTGGAATTATCACTCCTTATTGTATCTTTCCCTGCGGAGGAAGAATTATTTTTCATATATCTCTCTTTTGAGAACTCCGATGAACGGAAGATTTCTGTATTTTTCATCATAGTCAAGACCGTAGCCGACAACAAATTCATCGGGAACCTCTGCGCCCGAATAATCGGCAAAAATGTCGTCAACCGCTCTGCGTTCGGGCTTGTCGAGCAATGTGCAGATTTTTATGCTCTTCGGATTTCGGCTGAGCAATATTTTCTTCAGATAGCTGAGAGTTTTGCCCGAGTCAAGAATATCCTCAACAATAAGAACATCATAGCCCTGCAAATCAATGTCAAGATCCTTTATAATTTTAACAACGCCGCTTGATTCGGTTTTGTTTTTGTAGCTTGAAACGCACATAAAGTCAATTGCGCAGGGAACCGTTATGGCTCTCATCAAGTCTGCCATAAAAATAACCGAGCCCTTGAGAACGCTGACAAGCAGGAGATTTTTGCCTTTGTAGTCCTCACTTATCTGCTTGCCGAGCCTCTGAACAATCGAGCGAAGCGTTTCTTCGCTGTAATACACTTTTTCGATATCGTTAATCATTATCCCAATCCTTTCATACCCCATGTCAGCTTCTTTTTATTTTAACTGCCGCCATGCGCTTTGTTGCGCCCGTTACGGCAACCCTTTTGTCGCATCCTGCCCCCTCAACGAGCACAACACCGCAGTCATCCGCAAGAACGGCAACGGAACTGCGCTTTTCGGGAGGAACGGAAAGCTCATTAAACAGCTTTTTGAGGCTCTTGGTGCAGCCTCTTGAAGCGAGGGTTATTTTATCGCCTGCCATTCTGCTGCGAACTGTCAGCTTTCCGATAATTTTATCACAGTCAAGGCAATAATCCAAGACCTGTTTTGAAAAGTTTTGTAAATTATTTATTGCGTTAATGTTAATAATCTCTGTTTCAATCTCTGCAGAGCCGAAAACAGCCTTGCCGTCATTGAACACGGCACTTTCGGGCTGTTCGGATTCGGGCGGAAAATCAAGCGTTCCTTTTCTGACCCTGACGGTTATTCCGCCGTTAATCTGCAAATTTCCCGAGCTTTCAAGCAGAGCACAAAGGCTGTTAATAAACTTATTCTCGGGAGTTATGCCGAATTCACGCTCAATAATGCCGATAAGCGCACGCTTTTTGACGGGAGCGGGAGCTTCTGCGATAACCGAAGCGTCATATCCGCCGCTTTTTTTCGATTTCTCAATTATTTCGTTTGACAGAGAGCGCAGGAACGCCTCATCCTCGTTGAGAGAATCAATACAGCGTAAAGCGCAGGTCTGAAATGACGGATTTATCTTTTCAAGCTCGGTCACAACATTGTGTCTTATTCTGTTTCTCGAATAATGAACATCGGAGTTTGTTTCGTCGGTTGCATATCCGATTGAATTTTTATTGCAGAAATCAACTATCTCCGCCTTTGAGCAGTCAATGAGCGGTCTTATTATGTTATCTCTGACCGCAGGCACGGAGCAAAGTCCTCTCAAAGCGCCGCCCCTTGCAAAGTTGAAAAGAAAGGTTTCAACCCTGTCGCTCAGATTATGAGCGGTTGCTATCGTTATGTCGCTGCCTAAGGAATTGAAAAAATCATATCTGACCTGCCTGCCGCACTCCTCAACGCCGATTCCTTTTTCCGACGCAAGAGCCGCAACATCGGCTTTCAGAACATGAAGCGGAACACCGATTTCGGCGCATTTTTCGGCAACAAGCCGTTCGTCTCTGTCAGCGCTCTCGCCCCTCAGCCCGTGATTGACATGAGCGGCGCAAAGCTCAAAGCCGAACTCCTCTTTAAGCGAATTAAGAATATAAAGCATCGCCATTGAATCGCTGCCGCCCGAAACAGCCGCAACGACCTTTGCACCCTTTCGGAGCATTCCGTATTTTTCAACCGTGGCTCTGACCTTAATAATCATCGTGAATTTTCTCCATCTGGAGGAACAGAGTATGTTCTGCATCCCATGCGAATTCAACCGTACCCGTTTCGCCGTGACGGTTTTTGGCAACGATTACCTCGGCAATGTTGACATCTGCCTTTGTCTCCTGCGGCTCCTCGTCATCATCTTTTTCGCCTTTATAATAATCGGGTCGGTAAAGCATCATAACGATATCGGCATCCTGCTCGATTGAGCCTGATTCACGCAAATCCGAAAGCTGAGGGCGGTGAGACTTTCCCCTGCCCTCGGTTCCTCTTGAAAGCTGAGCACAGCAGACAATCGGAATGTTAAGGTCTTTCGCCATCATTTTGAGATTTCTCGTTATCTCGCTGACCTCCTGAACACGGTTTTCGGTTCTGGTGCTTCCCTTTATCAGACCGAGATAATCGATAATGACGCATTCAACGCCGCCCAGACGCCTTGTTTTGGCTTTCATTTCGGGAACGGTGATTGTCGATGTATCGTCAAAATAAAGCTCGCAGTCATTGAGCGCACTTGTCGCCATGCCGATTCTTATCCACTCGTCATTTGAAATCTGACCGTTTCTCATCTTCATGCTTGAAACTCTTGCTTCCGTTCCGAGAACTCTCATTGCAAGCTGTTCCTTTGTCATTTCAAGAGAGAAAAACAGCACCTTGCGCTTGCCGACTGCGGCAACATTTCTGGCAAGGTTGAGCGCAAAGCTTGTTTTACCCATTGCAGGTCTTGCGCCGATCAGAATAAGGTCGGAGCGATTAAGACCCGTAAGAATATTATCAAGATCCGAAAATCCCGTTGTGAAGCCTTTATAAAGCTCCTTGTCCTCGCCCGTTATCTTCTTGAGAGTGTCGTAAACATTGTTAACGATAATATCTTTAAGCTTTGAGGGGGCGTTTGTCGTTTTGCCCTGACGGATATTATAAATTTTCTGCTCCGCATTGTCGAGCAGAGCGTCCGCCGTTTCCTCCTGAGCAACTGCGCTGTCAATCGTTTCGGCAGAAATGCTGATTAAAGTTCTGATATAGAACTTTTCTCTGACTATCTTCGCATACATCTCAACATTTTCGGTTGAGGGAACCATCTGAGCAAGCTCAAAAAGATAGTTTCTGCCTGAAGCGTTGTCATAAACCCCGTTCTGAACGAGCAGGTCAAGAACAACGAGCGGGTCAATCAGCTTGCCCATGCTGTCAAGCGTGAGCATTGCTTCAAATATCGCCGAATGCTGAGGAAGATAGAACGATTCGGGGTTTACGAAAACGGCCGCCTGAGAGAGGCAGGACGGGTCAACAAGAATACTGCCGAGCACCGCCTGCTCAGCCTCTGCGCTGAACGGCATCTGAATATTTTCAAGTGAAAGCAAACTGTTATCTGCCATTATTATTCTCCGTTCGGATTATTGTTCTCCAACCATTACAAACATTGATGCGGAGATTCCGTTATAAAGCTTGACCTCAACGGGATAAGTGCCGAAAGCCTTGATATCCTCAACGGCAACCTTTCTTTTGTCAAGCTGCATTGAAAACTGATTTGAAATAGCCGAAGCAACATCCTTTGAGGTTATCGAGCCGAAAAGCTTGCCGTTTGCGCCCGCTTTTGCCGTAAGCTTGACGGTTTTGCCCTCAAGCTTTGCCGCACTTTCTTTTGCGGCGGCAATTTCGGTTTCAATGCGGTGCTTTTCTGCCGCTTCTCTGTTTTTAAGCTCGCTCATCGCCTGAGAATTTGCCTCCATGGCAAGCTTTCTCGGGAAAAGGAAGTTTCTTGCGTAGCCGTCTGAAGCATTGACAAGCTCACCCTTTTTGCCGAGGCCTTTAACATCCTGTGTTAAAACAACTTTCATATCTTTAATCTCTCCTTACTGATTATTCTCAAAAAATCGGCTGATTTCGGCGCATAACGCCTCTTTCGCCTTTTTAAGGTCATAGCCCTTGAGCTGACACGCCGCCATAGTCTGATGACCGCCGCCGCCGAGAGCTTCCATAATTATCTGAACATTGATTTCGCCGAGACTGCGGGCTGAAATATTGACCGAACCGCCGCCGTTATACATAACGAACGAAGCTTTGATTCCGCTGACATTCAGCAGCTCGTCCGCCGCCTGAGCGGAAATAATTCTGATATCGGGCGAATCGAAATCCGCCGACGAAACCGCACAGCCCATGAAATTCTCAGCCGAGCAAATAACCTTTGTGCGAAGCTTGTTGACTTCAAGCGAATTTGCAAAAAGCTTCTTAACGCTTATCATATCGGCATTTTTATCCTTCAGGAACGCCGCCGCCTCAAAGGTTCTGACGCCCGAACCGACAACAAAATCCTTGGTGTCAAGCATTATGCCCGCAAGCAGAGCCTCGGCAACCGTTTTGGTAATATTGACCTCAGGCTCCATATATTGAAGAAGCTCCGTAACCATTTCGCAGGATGAAGACGCACCGGGATCATGGTGAAAAATAATTGCGTTTTCAACATCCGTTACAGCCCGCCTGTGATGGTCAATAATAACCTTGGTTTCGGATTTTTCATAAAGCTTCGGGAATTCCACAAACGATTCAATATGAGTGTCAACAACGATAAGCAGGCTCTTTTTATCAACGATGTCAAGAGCCTTATCCTGACCGATTATCAGCTCTCCCATTCCCTCATCGTCAAGCTTTTTGATAAGAGAAAGAGCAAGGGTCTTTTTTCTGTCGGTTGCTATATAAACGGGGATTCCGAAGCTTTGGCAGGCGCACGCCAAGCCGACAGCCGCACCGACAGCGTCAAGGTCGGTATAGGAATGACCCATTATTAAAACATTGCTGCTCGATTTGATAAGCTCCGAAAGTGCCGAGCCGACAATGCGGCTTTTAACCTTGTTGCGCTTCTCGGCGCTCTTTGAAACGCCGCCGATATATTCGTATCCGTCCTTTGTCTTTATGGCAACCTGGTCTCCGCCTCTGCCGAGAGCCATTTCAAGCGCCTTTCTTGCGCTTTTTTCGCAGGATTGAACATCCTTGCCGCCCGAAACGCCGATTGAAAGGGTCGCTCCGACCTTTTTGCCCTTGTATTCATAGCTTCTGACGGTCTGAAGAACCGAAAATCGGTCTTCCTTCATGCGGGCAATATTTTTATGCTCGGTAATTATCAGATAGCGGTCTTCGCTGATTTTTTTGACGAAGCTGTTGTAGGATTCCGCCCAATTATCGAGAGCCGCTTCAACCTGACTCTTGATTTCGGCAATTTCGCTGTCTCTGAAATCGTTTCTTGAGCCGTCAAGGTTATCCATTTCAACAACGAGAGCATAGGGGCGTGAGTTATAATATTCAAGCTCAATCTTTTTAAGGTCGGTATTGTCAAGATAATAGAAAGCGCACATCCTGCTGCCGCCCGACTGATATGTAACGGCGTAAACGGTGTAATACCGCTCGCCGATTTTAACGCATGCGCTCCCCCGTTCGGTCAGTTCTTCAACACCGAGCCCGTTCGTGAACATTTCAAGCGTATCTGTCTGAGCAACCTTGTCGGGCGAAATCTCGTTCATAAACCTCTGACTTCGCCAGATAACGCTACCCGATTCGTCGCAGACCGCAACGGGAAAAGGAAAGTTTGAAAGCACCTTTTCATCGGTGAAATCAAGCTTTTTGGCAGTTTTAATCAGGAAACGCTTATATCTGTTCCCGGCAGACAGTGCTCTGTAGACCGCAACGGCGAAAACTATCAGAAAAGCAACGCATTCGGCAACCGCAAGGCGGGGTTCAATAAAAACGGTCATGGCTATAAATGCCGCCGAAATGCCGGCAACCAGACACAACAGAACGCTGTCATACCAAAAACCTTTGAATTTCATTTAGACCTCCATAATTATGGGAAGAATAACGGGGCTTCTCTTTGTCTGCTCATAGACGAAATGAGAAACAGCATCCCTCAGCTTGCTTTTTATGGCAGAAATGTCATTTATATTGCTGTAATAGCAATTTTCAAGCGCTTTTTCAGCACATTTTCTTGCATTGTCAATAAGCTCCTCGGCTTCTTTGACATAAACAAAGCCTCTTGTGAAAACCTCGGGCCCTGCGATAATCTGACCCGTCTGATAATCGATTGAAGCCGCAACGATGATAATTCCGTCCTGGCTGAGGTGCTTTCTGTCTCTGAGAACAACGCTTCCGACATCTCCGACTCCGTAGCCGTCAACAAAGACCTTGCCTGCGGGAACGGAAGCTCCGTTTTTGATTGATTTGTTTGTAATTTCGGCAACATAGCCGTTATCTGCTATAAAGATATTCTCTTTGCTGATTCCAAGACCCTCCGCAAGCGCCGCATGCTTTCTCAGATGCTTCTGCTCGCCGTGAATCGGGATAAAATATTTCGGCTTGACAAGCCCCATGATGAGCTTGAGCTCCTCCTGGCAGGCATGACCCGAAACATGAACATCATACATCTTTTCGTATATAACCTGCGCTCCGAGCTTTAACAGTTCATTGACAACCTTGCCGACCGTCTTTTCGTTGCCCGGAATCGGGGTTGCGGAAATGATGACATAATCGTTCGGGTGGATTTCAACCTTGCGATGATCGGAAAATGCCATTCTTGAAAGCGCCGACATCGGCTCGCCCTGACTGCCCGTTGTTATGATAACCAGATTCTCTGCGGGGTAGCGGTTGATAAGATCGGCGTTGATAAGAACGCCCTCGGGAATGTTGAGATAACCGAGCTGTGCGCTGATATTGACAACGTTTTCAAGGCTCCTGCCGATAATCGCAACCTTTCTGCCCAGAGAGCTTGCAACATTGATTATCTGCTGAACTCTGTGGATATTCGAGGCAAAGGTTGCAACGATTATTCTGTTTTTGCCCGCCTTGCGGAACAGAACCTCAAAGGATTCGCCAACCTTTCGCTCGCTCTCTGTGTAGCCGGGTCTTTCGGCGTTGGTTGAATCCGAAAGCAGGCAGAGAACGCCTTCGTTGCCGAGCTGAGCAAATCGGGCAAGGTCAATCATGCCTCCGTCAATGGGCGTGCTGTCAATCTTGAAGTCGCCCATATGAACAACCGTTCCGTTTTCGTATTTTATCGCAAGTGCAACAGCATCGGGGATTGAATGGTTAACATGAATCGCTTCAACATCAAATCCGCCGAAGCTGACAACATCCCCCGGAGCTATTTCGTGAAGCTTTGCGCTGCTGAGCAGGCCGTGCTCTTTGAGCTTGCCCTGAATCAGACCTATGGTCAGCTTTGTGCCGTAAACCGGAAAATTGGCGGTTTTGAGCAGATAGGCAAGAGCGCCTATATGATCCTCATGGCCGTGAGTTATGATAACTCCCCTGATTTTGTCGGCGTTGCGCTCAACATAAGAGAAATCGGGGATAACCAGATCAACTCCGAGCATTTCGGGGTCGGGGAATGAAAGTCCGCAGTCAACAAGGAACATATCGTCCTTGTATTCATAGAGAGTCATGTTTTTGCCGACCTCGTTCAGTCCGCCGAGAAAAGCGATTTTGAGCGGAAGCTCATTCGTTTTTCTGTATTTCTTTGCAGAACCGTTTCTCGGCTTTGAGGGAGCAGGTCTTTTTGCCTGCTTTGTCTGAGCAGCCTGTGTCTTTCGCTGCTTTGTCTGCTTGTTTTGCTTATTCTGCTGATTATTTGACTTTTTAGTGCTGTTTTCCGAATTATTTTTCTTCTGCATATTTTCTCCTGTTCTTCTTAAAATTCAGTGACACCCGGAATGCATCGGGAACTGCAAAACAGACCCGTGCGGTATCACCGTTGTTTTCGGCATATGCCGAAATATATCTTCAAACAAATCAAATCCTATGTTAGTGCAACCGCAAAAGCGGCTGCAATGCCGAACTTCGCTCTTATCCCACTGTATATATTATCCTTTTAACCCGACAATGTCAAGGTCTTAGCTAAAATATTAATAATTATTATATTATAGATTGCTTTCCTCTGCCTTTTCAATGATGTCCTCAATGTCGGCGCAAAGCTCCTGTGCCGCCTCGGTTGAGTCCGCCTCGGCAAGAACACGGATATTCTCTCCGCTTTTTTCCGGAACTATCAGCAACCTGCCGCCGCTCCTTATCAGCTTGATTCCCTCGGCATCGTTATTTATGCTGACATCCTCCTCGCCGACAAGAGACGCAAGGTTTGCGGGAGAAAAGCCGATATGAATTGTCTTTTTGACAATATATTTTTCGGGAAGCTCCGAAAGAAGCTTCTCAATGCCGCAATCTCTTTCTTTCATTACCGAAAGCAGCTTGATTGCAAGAAAAAGCCCGTCACGCACAAAGGTCTGCTTTGCCGCAAGTCTCCTTGCCGCCGAATCCGAGGTGTCCGCAGGAGTTGTCAGATAGCGGTAAGCACTTCTGCCGCAGGCTTCTGCAAGAGAATCGAGAAATTCGGGGGCATCATACGGAACGGCGATGTCCCTGCCGTTTTTCATCTCGTTCAGACAGCAAACCGCAAGAAGCTTTTCGTATTCGATTCTGCCCGATTCCGTAACTGCGGTGAGCTTCGTTCCTGAACTGTTCACTTCAAGAATCAGTTTGTCGCTCCCGTTCGCCCCGAGCCTTGCGGCGCAGGAGGTCAGCAGAGCCTTGATGCTCTCGTTTTCACATTCAAAAGACACTCCGATTCCGTCAAGTCCGTACGGCGCCTGCTTTGAAAGCTCCCTTCCGTAGAGAAGCCTGATGCTTGACATATCGGAAATATCTTTAAGCTCGCTTTCGGGAGTTTCACGGAACTCGCATTTTGACATTCCGTTCTCTATCTCCCGTTCAAAATGCCTCGGTATCGAAAGTCCGCCCTCACCGCAGATTTTTATTTCCCGTCCGTTTCTGCCGCCCGCAAACAGCCCTACGCCGAGACCGCAGAAATTAACAAGAAAATTAAGCTGAGCCTCAAAGCATTCGCCGAAATTCCAGACGGTACTGCCCGCTCCCGCAAGCCCTGCCGACAGAGCAAGCTGCATCACCGCCGCACTCCTTGAGCCGTCGTTGGCAACCCCTGCCCTTCGCCCGTTAACCGTTGCGCCGACTGCCGCACCGAGCCTGACGCAGGTTTCGCAATTGAGCCTTGTGCCGCCCTTTTCGTCAATCCCGCCGTCGCCGAGGTATTCGGATTTCACCGAGCCGTATTTGACATTGGCTGAAACCGATGTTCCCGAGCCGACGATCTTGCCCGGCCAGACCATCACGCCCGATTTAACGCTTGCTCCTTCGCCGATAACGCTTCCCGAACCTGCAACGCTCCCCTCAAACATTGAAGCACCGTTTTTGAGAGCCGCTCCCGAGCAGACGAGCGCCCCCGTCACCGAGGAACAGGGCGCAAGCCAGCAGTTTTCAAGGATTACGGAATATCTCGCTTTTGCTTCTCTGCCTATACAGCACTTATCGTCAATTACGGTATACGGTCCGATAACGGCTCCGTCCTCAATCTCAACATCCGAGCCGATATAAACCGGAGGAATGATGCTGTAATCGCCGTCGGGCAAGCCGTTTTCGGCGAAAACACCGCTTGCAAGCTGACCTGCGGGCGGAGAGATCCTGCCGTCAAAAACATCGTGCTGGCATTTGATATAAGCGTCTGTATTGCCGACATCGCACCAATAGCCGTCGGTGTGATAGGCATAAATCGGCAAGCCTTTTTCAAGCATGAGAGGGAACAAATCCGCCGCAAAATCAAAGCGTTTACCTCCCGGAATCAGCTCCAGACATTCGGGGTCAATGATATAAACCCCCGTGTTGGCATAATTGCTCACAGCCTGATTCCATGACGGTTTTTCAACAAATCCGACCACTCTGTTTTCGTTGTTAACCTTAACGATTCCGTATTCTCTCGGATCCTCCGTTTCGGTAACGACAATTGTTATTTTTGCGCTGCTTGCCTTATGATAAGTCATTATTTTTTCGATATCAAAATTGCAAAGAGCGTCTCCGCTGATAACGACAAACGGCTCGTCTATCCCCGCCGCCGCATTTTTGACGCTGCCTGCCGTGCCGAGCGGCTCATCCTCCCTGAAAAAATCAAGGCTCAGATTCTTATAGCCCGATTCATATTCTTTTTCGATAACATGAGGCAGATATCCGAGAGTTACCGCCGCTCTCGTCACTCCTCCGGCACGCAAAACATCGAAAATATACTCGATAATCGGTTTGCCGAGAATTCTCGCCATGGGTTTGGGCAAAGTGCAGGTCAGAGGTCTGAGCCTGCTTCCCTCGCCGCCCGCCATGATTACCGCTCTCATCAAAAATCATTCCTTTCCGATTTTCTCTCAATTTATTATTGGCAGAATATTAAATAATAACCAAAAATATCTTGTTTAATTCGGAAAATGATGATATAATTATTTTCAAATAAATTCACAAAGGATTAACCATGAACGAACTGAAAAAAGTTGATATATTTACCGACGGAGCCTGCTCGGGCAATCCCGGTCCCGGGGGCTGGGGCGCAATTCTCAGATACGGTAATCACGAGCTTGAACTGAGCGGCGGCGATAAATCGACCACCAACAACCGAATGGAGCTTACGGCGGTTATCGAAGCGCTCAAACGCTTAAAAGAAAAATGCTCGGTCACGATATACACCGATTCAAAATATGTTGCCGACGCTTTTCTTCAGGGCTGGATTTGGAATTGGGCAAAAAACGGCTGGAAAAAGTCCGATAAAAAACCCGTTCTGAACCCCGAGCTTTGGCAGACTCTTTTGACCGAAATCAGAAAGCACGATTATAAAATCGTGTGGGTCAAGGGTCATGCAGGTCATCCCGAAAACGAACGCTGTGACAAGCTTGCAACGGCAAAATCGGCGGAATTCGGCAAATAAGCAACGAAAGGATGATTCCCATTAATTCCTCTGTAGTAATGTGGATTTTCACTGCGCTGTCAGGCATTTCAACGGTTCTTTCTTATGCCGTTCCCCGTTTCAGAAAGAATTATCTAATTCCGAAAATGGTTTGCTCGTTTATGTTTTTGATGACGGGCATTTTTGCGGCATATGCCTATTCTGCGGAAAAAGCCATGCTTGACACCGACCATACGCCGATGCTTTATTCAATTCTTATTGTCATCGCTCTGTTCTTCGGATTTGTCGGCGATTTCTTTGTTGAATGGCGTGAAGGGAAACATTTTCTCATCGCCGCTGTTTTCTTCGGAATCGGTCATCTGACCTATATTTATTCCTTTGCTTTTCTCGTTTCGCCTTCGCTTCTCGGCTATTGGAAGCAAATTCTGCTCGGGTTTGCCGCTCTGTGCGTTGTGTCCGTGATTCATGTCATAATTAACAAAATTAAATTTGTCGGCAAGAACAAGCTTGTCTGCATTTATTCCCTCTGCCTGATGATTTCTTTCATTTCGGCGGTTTCAAGAGGATTTATCTGCGTTTCGGGAGGAAACACGGCATTCGGCGCAATGCTTATAGCGGCAGGCTTTCTTTTTCTTGCCTCCGACGGCGCTCTTGCCGCCATGCTTTTTGGCTCACCTCTCACCAAAAGAACAGACGCCATTGTTTTGTTTACATATTTCCCTGCTCAAACTCTGTTTGCTCTGAGCATTTATTTTCAGTAAGAGAAAGGAATATTAATGATGAAAAAAGTTGTCAGCCTTATTCTTGTTGCCGTTATGGCAATATCAATTTGCGTGCCCGCTCTTGCGGCGAATGATTCCTGCAACTGCGGAACTGCTCCCGTCGTTTTTGTTCCCGGCTTCGGCGAATCAATTTATGAAAACCCCGAAAGTGACGACAGGGCAAGCGTTTTTCCGCCAAGCGAAGATGCGATAAAATCCGCCGTTCCCGACATTCTCAAAGCCGCCGTCTGCCTGCTCGCATTCAATGATTATGAAGGCTTCGGAACAAGCGCCATTGCGGGAGCGGATAAGCTGCTCGGCAGCCTTGCTCTGAACCTTGACGGAACGCCCGTTAAGAATACGGGAGCAATGCCGAACCCCGCACCCGAAGCGGAAAAACATAAAATCACGGAATACCGCTTTATGGCTTCTCCCGAATATGAAACGGGCGATTATAAATTCATTTATGACTGGCGGCTTGACCCCATTGACAATGCAAAGCTTCTGAAAGAATATGTCAATGAAGTCAAAGAGGCAACGGGTCATTCAAAGGTTATTCTCTCCTGCCACAGCCAGGGCAACACAATCGTTGCTTCATATCTTCATCTTTTCGGCTCCGATGATGTTGAAAAGCTTGTTTTTCTCTCACCCGCATATAAAGGTCTTTCGCTCATCGGCTCTTTGCTGACCTTGCAGGTCGGCGTTTCGGGCAAGGGCGAAAAGCTTGAAGAATTCATCAAGAGCTTCATGGGCTATGACAACGCTCAGAGTCAGTTGATTGCATCGGTCATTGATGTTCTCGGAAAAGCTGGCGTTGTTGACTCCCTGCTCGACTATGTTCAGAAGCTTCTCGACGAACAGCTTGACAGAATATTCAAGGAATACCTTGTTGACGCAATGGGCACAATGCCCGGCGTCTGGTCGTTTGTTCCCGATGAATATTATGAGCAGGCAAAAGCGGAGCTTCTCGGCGACAGTGAAAAATACGCCGAGCTTATCAGGAGAGCCGACTATTATCACTACAATGTTCAGAACAAGCTTGAGGATATCCTCACGGCAGCAAAGAAAAACGGCGTAAGCATTGTTATCTCTGTCGGCTGCGGTATTTCAACAATTCCCGTTACAACGGCAAAGACGGAATCCCACTCCGACATGCTCATTGACACAAAATACATGAGCATCGGCGCAACCTGCGCTCCGTTCGGAGAAACCCTCGGCGACGGCTATGTTCAGAAGAATACAAGCTGCGGTCACAATCATGTTTCGCCCGATAACACAATTGACGCTTCAACCTGCCTTTTCCCCGAATACACATGGTACATCTTCGGCAGCGACCACAATCAGTTCGGCGAGGATTACCTGAAATTCCTGAAATGGGCAATTCTCTATGACGGTCAGCCGACGGTTCATTCAAACGAAAAATACCCCCAGTTTATGAAAGTCGGCGAAAACAAAGAGCTGCTCCCCGCAGACGGTCCGAGACCTGCCGAGACAAGAAGCAACCTTGAAATCATCGTTTCATCCGTTGTGACGCTCCTCAAGGATTCAATACGCAAGAAATAATCTTAAACAATAATAAAGAGCTGTTCCGATTCATTTCGGTTCAGCTCTTTTTGTTCGTCATACATTGTCCCGACTCTGCATAATGTTTAGAGAAGCAATAACAAAACAGAGAATTCGGAGGATTTATAATGGCAAACAATAATATTTACCGTGACATTTCCGCAAGAACGGGCGGAGATATCTACATCGGCGTTGTCGGACCTGTCAGAACGGGGAAATCAACCTTTATCAAAAAATTCATGGAATCAATGGTTCTGCCTAACATTGAAGATTCCCTGCGCCGTGAAAGGGCAACCGACGAGCTGCCTCAGTCATCGGCAGGCAGAACAATTATGACTACCGAGCCGAAATTCATTCCCGAGGACGCAGTTGAAATAACTCTGCCCTCAAAATCAAAAATGAAGGTCAGAATGATTGACTGCGTCGGCTATATTGTTCCGTCGGCTCTCGGCTACATTGAGGGAGAAGCTCCGAGAATGGTCAAAACTCCTTGGTATGACGAAGAAATTCCTTTCAATATGGCGGCGGAAATCGGAACTCAGAAGGTTATCTCGGAGCATTCAACCATAGGACTTGTTGTTACAACCGACGGGTCGATAAGCGACATTCCGAGAGAAGAATATGCCGAAGCGGAAAAAAGGGTTATCGGCGAGCTCAGACAGCTAAACAAGCCCTTTATTGTTCTGCTCAACTGCAAAAATCCGGATTCTCCGTCCGCCGCCGCTCTTGCCGCAAAGCTGACGGAAAGCTATCAAGTGCCCGTTATGCCGGTCAACTGCCTTGAACTGACGCAGGACGAAATCGTGAAAATTCTGTCGCAGATTCTCTTTGAATTCCCGATTAAAGAGGTTAAAATCGATTTGCCCGGCTGGATAACCTCTCTCAAAAAGGAGCATTGGCTCAGAGCCGACATTTTCGGCAAAATCAGCTCTCTTGCGAAAGAGCTCGGCAGAGTCCGTGATGTTAAAGACTTTGCCGAAAATGTTGCGGACTGCGAGCACATCTGCTCCTGCGCCGTTGAGGGCATGGATCTTGCAACAGGCAGCGCAAAAATCACGGTTGCGCTTCATCCGAAGCTGTTTTTCAAAATTCTTGAGGAAGAAACGGGAGTTTCGGTTGACAGCGAGCAGGAGCTTATGAAGCGAATGAAAGAGCTTTCAGCCGCTCAGAGCGGATATCAGCGAATACAAAACGCACTTGACGAGGTTGAAGCGACGGGCTACGGCATTGTTCTGCCGGGCATTGAGGATCTGACGCTTGAAGAACCCGAAATAATGAAGCAGGGCGGCAGATACGGAGTTCGCCTCAGAGCAAGCGCACCGTCGCTTCACATCATGAAAGCGGACATTCAGACCGAGGTTGCGCCGATAGTCGGCTCTGAATCTCAGTCCGAGGAGCTTATCAAATATCTGCTCAAAGAGTTTGAAGAAAACCCCGCAATGATATGGGAATCGAACATATTCGGCACTTCCCTGCATGAGCTTGTCAACGAAGGGCTTCACAACAAGCTTTACCGAATGCCCGGAGACGCAAGGCTGAAGCTCAGAGAGACGCTTGAAAGAGTCATAAACGAAGGGTGCAGCGGTCTTATCTGCATTATTCTCTGAACAAAAAGAAAGCGCATCAAGGCTCGGATGCCGCAAAACGGATTTTCGGGCTTTGATGCGCTGATAATATTTGTTTTTATAAATATCAGGGTAATTTAACAAAAACGGTCATCATTTCGCCGATATAGGTTATTTCGGCATAATAGCCTTGCTCGTCATAGGCGCAGAAATAGCCCTCGTCCTCAATTGCGTTTTGGTCAAAACCGGTTTTTTTGACTTCCTTGATATATTTTTCATATTCTTTCTGTGAGCATTTAACGGTCAGAATATACCTCATGCCGTCGTCATATTTTTCGCTCGGCTCGTTTTCAAATTTGAAAGCAGGCAAACGGTCTTTAAAATCATTGTGCATTTTTGTCTGAGCGGCGGTGGTTGAAGCAGTCGGAGCGGCTGTATTGACAGAGCCGCCGTTCTCCGTCTTTTTGATACTGCATGAACATGCTGTCAGCAAAATAAACGCACATACGGCAAGAACCGATATTATTCTTTTCATTTCGTAAAAATCCCCTCGAATTTTTGATTAAATTTGATTATAACATAAATTTTTGTCAAAGGCAAGTAGTCATTTATAATTATTTGTCGGAAAAATAATTCATCAAATCGTCTAAATTTTATTGACATAAGCGAATTAATATTGTATAATATCGTTGTTAGAGAAATCCCGAACGCCGCAGATTAATTTATTTCATAAATCTGCGGTTTTTGTTTTTGTGCAAAAAAACTTCGGGCAATAAAGGAAAGGTGAAATAAAAAAATGTCAACTGAATTAAAGAAAAAATACGGACTGCTGACAGCCGTTTGCATGGTTGTCGGAATTGTTGTGGGCAGCGGAGTTTTTTTCAAGGCGGAAGCTGTTCTGAAACATACGGGCGGCAACCTGAAGCTCGGAATTCTTGCGTGGATAATTGGCGGATTTATTATGATTATCTGTGCCTACACTTTTTCGATTCTTGCAACGAAATACGAAAAGGTCAACGGCGTTGTTGACTACGCCGAAGCTGCCGTCGGAGAAAAATACGCCTTTTCCGTCGGCTGGTTTATGACGACTATTTATTATCCGACCCTTACCATGGCTCTTGCCTGGCTCTCGGCAAGATACACGCTCGTTGTTATATTTGGCTCGGATGCCGATATTTCGGGCGGTCTTTGCCTCGCTCTTTCCGCTTTCTATCTCATCGGAAGTTATGCGCTGAACACTCTTTCACCGATTCTTGCAGGCAAATTTCAGGTTTCGTCAACTTTTATAAAGCTCGTTCCCCTGCTCCTCATGGGCATTGCCGGAACGATTTACGGATTAACAAAGGGACACACGGTTGAGAATTTCACAACCGTTGTGACGGATATTCCGACCGGTACGGCGATATTCAAAGCGGTCTGCGCCACGGCATTTGCCTATGAAGGCTGGATAATCGCAACCTCAATCAATGCGGAGCTTAAGGATTCAAAAAAGAATCTGCCGAAAGCTCTTGTTCTCGGCTCATTTATCATTGTTGCAATTTATGTTCTTTATTATATCGGTCTTTCGGGCGCAATACCCAACGAAGAAATGATGGCAGGCGGTCAGGCAGGCGCAAAGAATGCCTTTGCCGCCGTATTCGGAAAAGCCGCAGGAACGGGCATTTTCGTTTTTGTTATTATTTCCTGTCTCGGAACGCTCAACGGACTTATGCTCGGCTGTTCAAGAGGACTTTACTCAATCGCAAGCAGAGGCAGAGGACCCTCGCCGAAAGTGTTCAGCCAGATTGATAAGAACACCAATATGCCCGCCAATTCCTCGGTTATCGGTCTGCTTCTCTGCGGCGCATGGCTGCTTTTCTTCTACTGCGCTCAGCTCAGCAATTTTTCGGAAAAGCTCGGAATGTTTGCCTTTGACCCGACTGAGCTTCCCATTGTCACGATTTATCCGTTTTACATACCCATATTCATTAAAATGATGTTTAACAAGGATTTCAAAGGCGTGAAACGCTTTGTTGCGCCCGTTCTTGCGATTGCGGGCAGTCTGTTTATGGTTGTTGCCGCCGTTGAAGCTCACGGAAGATTCATTCCGGGTTATCTCATTGTATTTGCGGTGATAATGCTGCTTGGAATCCCGTTTATGAAGAAGCAGAAAATCTGAATAACAAAAAAGCGGTGCAGTCACACAAAACTGCACCGCTTTTCGCTGTCATTTATCATTGAGATATTCCTCTGCAAAATGAACCGCAACTGCGCCGTCGGCTGCGGCTGTCACTATCTGCCTGAGCGGCTTTGTTCGGACATCGCCGACAGCATAAACGCCGTCAATTCCGGTCTTTGTTGACTCGTCGGCAACGATATAGCCGTTTTTGTCAAGCGCAACAACGCCCTGCAAAAAATCCGTTGCAGGCTTTCTGCCGATGCTTACAAAAACTCCGTCACATTCGATTTCGCTCACCTTTTCGCTCTGCGTGCTTATCAGCTTTAAACCCGTAACCCTGCCGTCCGTTATAAAATCCTCAACCGTGCTGTTCCAAAGAATCTCAATATTATCGGCGTTTTTCAAGGCTTCTTCAAAGATTTTTTCGGCTCTGAGCGAATCCCTGCGGTGAATCAGATAAACCTTTTTCGCAAGGCGTGAAAGATAAAGAGCGTCCGAAACCGCCGAATTTCCGCCGCCGATAACGGCAACGGTTTTATCCTTATAAAATCTGCCGTCGCAATGGGCGCAGTAATGCACTCCCCTGCCGACAAGCTCGCTTTCGCCATTTACGCCGAGTTCACGGGGATTTGCACCTGTTGAGATAACAACGGTTTTCCCGAAAAATTCTCCGCCGACGGTTCTGACCTTTTTTATCTTCCCGGAAAAATCAACCTCTGTAACCTCGTCATATTCCGTTTTTGCGCCATATTTTTCGGCGGCATTCTGCATTTTCATGCCGAGGGTGAAGCCGTCAACGCCCTCATCGAAGCCGGGATAATTCTCGATTTCGCCCGTCAGAGCCATCTGACCGCCTGCCGACATTCTTTCAATCAGAAGCGTATCAAAACCCGCTCTTGCGGCATATAATGCGGCTGTGTACCCTGCGGGGCCTCCGCCGAGAATGAGCATATCATAAATGT
>JAEDKI010000148.1 GCA_016295895.1 Clostridiaceae bacterium
TCAGCTTTTGTGCGGCTGCAAACAAGGTTTCCTAAGATATATTACGACAGCAGAGGAATGGCTCTGTGCAAAGTCAGAGGCGGAAAAGATAGGCGTAATTTTCCGCAAAAAAAGCTGTCGCTGATCGGCAAGCCGATTTATTTCAGTTCAAGGGAAAGATAACATAGGCTTGCTTATTATCAGGACGGGCGGTGACCGACAGGCGGAACCGCCAAAGTCCTGAACAACAGAAAAATGACTGCGGTTTCAAGTAAGCCGCAGTCATTTTGATTCAAGTTGAAATAAAGAAGATTGTTACGCCGAGGAACATCTGAGCATAGAAGTAAGTCCATATGTTTGCGTTTCGCAATGCTCCGTGTTTTTTAACCCCATCTTTAAAGTTCAGCAGAGAAAGGGTGAAGTCGGAGAACAGGAACAATACCGCTCCGAGCATAAGCATAATGCCGGTGAAGATCGGGTATTCAACAAGGCTCGGATATTTCATCAGGGAAATTGCAAGAGTAAAGGCTTTGATTGCCATTTCCGTGATCGTCGCCGCATACAGGGCGCACAGAACAAACATCTTGCCGAAAGAAATCTTCGCAATAAATTTCAGCGAGAGCAGCTCCGCCGCAACGATTACCAAGAAAAGAATTAACCTTTTTACGGAGAACAAAGTCTGTTCGGGGAACAGAACCTTAAAAGCCTGACAATATGCTCCCGTAAAGAAAATGTGACCGACGAGAAAGGAGATAAGTCCCGAAGCGAAGAATCCCGGATCCTGACGAACGTGGAGAAGATAATCTCCGAGCCATGAACAGCAAAGTCCGATGAACATCAATGCCGCGTAAATGGTGAAATCTCCGATCAGTCCTGCGACAAGCGCATTGATAAGAAAGACCGTTGAACACGTCTGTTTATATATAAGAGATTTTTTGCAAGGCTTCGGTACTTCCGCTTTCAGGAAAAACGGTATGAGTATTGCCATAACAATAAGAAGACCGGGGAAAATAATATAATAGTAATAAGAATCGTTCATATTGCAGCCCCCTACAATCATTATTGAATTAACTTTCCGGATCTGCGGCTTTTACGCTTTCGAGTCTGCCGTGGACAGGTGCGTCAATTATTCCCGGAAGCTGGTCGAATGCAACCAGTCCGAAACGGTGCAGAATCGGAGGGAAGAAGGTGTCAACATCAAGGGCGAGGTTTTCCGCCATATCCGTCATCGTCATCTGACTTGACGGATAGAGCTTGACTAAATTTCCGTTGAAGGTGAGCTTGATTATTCTCATACAAACTCCGCCGACGGGGCGCATATGTATTTCAAGCGTCTTTTCGTCGATCCATGCCGCCGTTGAAAATGCCGTGAAGTTCATACCTGCAAGAGTGATAGGATTTGTTCTCGCCTTACCGTCCATTCCGCAGATTATTGTGTTGTGCTCGTCGCCCTCATCCCACGTCATTGTGCAGAAATCGTCGTCAAAATGAAGCACAACATTGTCCATATTTCCGGCTCTGTCACCGGACATATAAACGATAGGTATGGGAAGCATACCGAGGGGGAAGCCTGCGGCATTGAGGACGAGATTTCTTTGAAGATAGATCGTCCTTCCCTCAATCTCTTTTTCAATCGGACTGCGTTCTGCCGCTTCAAGATCGTCATCGAGCGGAGCAAGCTCAGGCTTGACGTCGGGAGTCGGCTCACCGTCGTTTTCGATTATCAGCTTATTAAAATGCCGCCATATGCAGTCCCTTGTTTTCTGCTCGTTTATTTCGCCTGCCGTGATGACAAATATAATGTCATCATCGTTTGAAACAATACCGAACTGGGAGAACATTCCGTCGGCACGGTAGCCGTTTATTCCGCCGCATCTCCAGAAGCAGTAGCCGTAGCCGCACTGACTGTCAATTACCTTGGTGAACGGGGAGTTGTTTGCGTGAACCTTTTGGGCGAGCCGTGTCCATTTTTCGGGAATGACCTGCTTGCCGTTGAATTTGCCTCTCTGCTGATAGCAGAGCATAAATTTTGCAAGATCCTCGGTTTTGAGATAAAGTCCCCAGCCGCCTGCCTCAATGCCGTCAATATCGTGCTCCCAGAAAGGAACATCAATTCCGAGCGGCTCAAAAAGTCTCGGAGTGAGGTATTCGACAACGCTCATTCCGGTTATCCTTGTCAGCATGGCGCAGAGCATATACTGGTTTTCGCTGATGTACTGCCAATGTCCGTCGCCGGGTGTGAATTTCCACGAAGCGTCGAAGAAATCCTTGATCCAGTGATTCTTCGCTTTGTCGGAGAAAACGCTGACATTTTTGCCCGACTGCATTGAGAGCA
Source organism: Clostridiaceae bacterium (assembly GCA_016295895.1). Taxonomy (GTDB): domain Bacteria; phylum Bacillota; class Clostridia; order Oscillospirales; family Acutalibacteraceae; genus CAG-177. The sequence goes on from JAEDKI010000148.1 coordinate 2,315, forward strand.
GATGATGAACATTTAATTTTTCAAGATTTTCGTCTTTTGATTTGGGTTTATATTCGGGGAAAATGTCAATCAGTCTCGTTTCGAGAGTCATCAGTCCCTCGTCAATGGCAAAGCCGACTGCGGTTGAGGTGAAGCTCTTGCTGACCGAATACATCATATGAGGATATTCGGGAGCATAGGGAGCCGCCCATGTTTCATATGCGACCTTGCCCTCTCTTAAAATCATTAAACTGTGTACTTCAACGTTGTTTTCCTTGAAATCCCGAAGCAGTTCTGAAATTGTTTTTGAGGAGATGCCCACCTGTTCGGGATAATCGGCACGCTGAAGTCTGATAACGTCTTTGCTATCCATGCTGATTCCTCCGTATCAATCCCGTCATCTGACGGAAAAAATGTTTATTTTTCCTTTCTCTTTTTTCTTAAATACAATGTTCCGACCGTGAATGCCGCCGCACACAGAATAACGGCTATTATCCTGCCGGGAGTGAAGCTGAATTTGAGAGCAACACTCTTTTTTGCGCCGACAGTCAGCGAATCGTGCGCCGATCTCAGGGCGGAGCAGGCCTCTGTAAGCTCGGAAAGCGAGCTTGGATTGCCGATAAGCGCCTGAGCCGAGCTGAGCGCAGAAATAAAGCTCTTTTCGGTGTCGGTGCTGTAAGGTGTAAGATCCGTGTCCTTGTAGAGATCGACATATTTTTCGAGGTCGGTCGCCGCCGCCTCGGCTCTTTCGATATAATCGGTAAGCTCGTCGGGAAAATCGGTTTCAATAACGCTGTAACCGCGTGAAATAAGGTCGTCCCAGCCTGTTTCATTGTCGGAACGCTTTCCGCAGCGTCCGTTCACCATGGATACCATTGCACGCTTGTCGCCGACAAAACGCTTCATAAGAAAGTTGTCGTAGAGAACGCCGTTGCCGTTGGTGCTTCCCATTTCTATTGTATAGATTTTATTCTGAAAACATTCTTTGACGGCAGCCGTTGCAAGGAAGATGATGTTGCCCTGATAGTTGCCCGTGACGGTGATATTATCGATATCCTTTGTCAGTTCAACAATGCGTTTCGACTTCGCGTCAATTCTGTAAACCGTTTCGTCATTCTTGCCGAGGGCGTTAACATAGTCGTAAACGGTCTTGAAATCGGTTTCGCTGACGTTGAGAATAACTGCGATTTTACCGTCAGCGACCGCATAGATCTCTTTAAGCTCGGCAACACGGCAGTCGGTCTTTCCCTTGTCGGAGCCTCCGTTGCTCTCACGCAGAAAAAATTCCTTGAGCTGAGCGAGGGTGAAGGACGAAACCGCACCCTTTACGGAGCTTCCGTCGGGATTTACACACATTCTGTCAACCGTTTCGTCAGCCATAGCCACAGGCTTGCCGTCCGAGGTCAGGCGGACATCGACAGAAACAGCATCAAAATCCAATGCGGCGTTGACCGCCTCAACGGAATTTTCGGGAAAGCTGTGCCAATCGCCCCGATGGGCAATGCAAATAATATTTGAACCGCCGTTTGAGAAGCTTTTTGCAGTCTCGGAAGCATCATATGCGAAAGCGGCAGGCAATGCCGACAGGGTGAAAAATATCAATGAAAGCAACAAAAATGCTGTTTTTTTGCAGAAATTTACCATATTTGACCTCAAAACTACTTTTTTATATAATTATAGCACAAAATTACAAAAAAATAAAGAAAAATTTTTTATGAATTTCGGCAAACAAATGTTTGCTTTTTTCGAACTTTTGTGTTATAATGCTATCGTAAAAAGAAAAGAGGAGTTGAGCCTATGTCAATCAATGAAACTCAGCGTAAAATATATGAATTTCTCGTTCAGCGCAGTGCGGACGGTATTCCTCCCTCGGTGCGTGAGATAGGTGCGGCGGTCGGTCTGCGTTCGACCTCTTCGGTTCAGTCCAATCTTGACGCCCTTGAGGAGGCAGGCTATATCCAGCGTGATCCGCTTCTCAAACGTTCAATCAGAATAATGGGACAGGCGGAGAATGTCACTCAGGTGCCGATTCTCGGAACGGTTACGGCAGGTGCGCCGATACTTGCCGTTGAGGAGATCGAGGGCTACTTCCCGTTCACGGGTAATGTTTCAAGGGA
>JAEDKI010000149.1 GCA_016295895.1 Clostridiaceae bacterium
GTCATTTCCAATTCAGGCTTGCTCTGTTGCACATTTCTTCAATATAATCTTTTCTTTTTAATGTGTCGAGCCATGCTTTCGGGATTGAATCAAAGCCGTAAAGCGCTCCCGCAAGGCCGCCCGCAACCGCCGCAACCGTGTCGGTATCGTCGCCGAGATTTACCGCTTTCAGAACGCAGTCTTTGTATGTATCGGTTGTCAGCAGACACCAGAGCGCCGCTTCAAGCGTGTCAACGATATAGCCTGTGCTTTTTATAAGGCTTCTGTCGGTATTTTTAAAATCAGCGTCAAAAATACGGCTGTAGTGGCGAATTTCGGGTTCTTCGCTTAATTCTTCATATGCTTTTTGAAGTCCGAGCGAAACCGAAGCTTTGTTCGGATCTGTCAGCAATTCTTTAAGAACAAAAGCGTATATTACGCAACCGATCTGCGAGCGCACATGCGCATGGGTGAGCATTGAACCGTTTCGGATCAAATCAAGGTGCATTTCCCCGCCACCGTTGAAAAGAGAGAACAAAACAAACGGATTTATCCGCATCAGCGAGCCGTTGCCGTTGGAATGTTCGCCCGAAAGCCCGCAATCCAAAGGAAGCATTTTGCGCTTGAAATAATTCTCAATTGCCGTGCTGCAGGTGTTACCGGAATCAAACATTTCGCCTGTCGGCGTGTATTCATCCTCGTTATACCACTTCACAAAGTTCCGCATGATTTCATCATAATCCACCCTGCCGTTTGCAAGGCTGTCAAGCTCTGCAATGGACATGCTTGTGTCATCAGACCAACAGCCCGCAGGGAACGGATAAGTGCCGAAGCCCTCCATATCCGTAACCGGGCCTTCGTCAAGCTCCTCTCTTGAATAAAATTCAACAGGCACTCCGAGAGCATCGCCGACTGCATGACCGAGCATGACGGATTTAATTTTATATTCTTTTTCCGAAATCATTTTTTCATCCTTTCAAAAATCAGAATCGTCGGAGTCAAGCTCTTCATCCTCATCTGCTTCGTTCCGCTCCGCTTCATCCATAAGCTCGGCAAACGCCGCAAAATCCGCCGCTCTCTCAAAAGAATCAAGCTTTCCGTCACCGTTAAAATCAAATAATCCGCCGAAAAATCCTTTGTCTCCAAACATAATGTTTCCTCCCGAATAAATTATTTGAAAATATCCTTGACCCCGAATGTAGTTTTCTTATAGACCTTATTATATGCCGCCTTTTTGGGAGATTTTATCCATCCCGCTCCTTTTTTGCCGTAACCGGGAACAACCGCTTTCTTGATTGCCCTCTTTGCCTTGCCGGTTGTTCTCGCTTTAACGGATCTTTTGATGCTCGGCTTCCTCATTCCGAATTTCATAGCCAATCCTCCCGATCATTTCTTATTTTTACGGCGTTCCTTATTGACGAAATCACCGTTAAAATACTTACCCTCAAGATACTCCTCGGGCAGAACATGATTATCGCTGTCATGATGAATATCAAAGTTTTTCCATGAATCCTTATCGAAGCTGTCCTGATGAAAACTCGGATTTCCCTTTGTTTTAACATCGGGAGTGTTGCTCCACCATGCAGCAAAAATCAGAATCAGGATTACCGCAATTATTGCTCCTGCCGTATCGACTCCCCCGTTTCACAGCGGTATTTTCTTTGTTTGGCTATATTATACATCATACGATGTACCGAAAAGCGGACTATAAAATCATTTTCTTGACTGATAGTCATTATTGATATTTTGCGACCATGCTTTGCTTAACTTTCGGTTTGATCTGACATTGCAGACAGCCTCCGAAACCGATTCATAAAGAATCTGCGTGCCCTCCTGATCGGCCATATAATTCACGGCTCTGTCCTCGTCGATTCCGTAACGGGCGGCAGTTTCAACGGCGTCAATATTTGCGCCGATGAACAGAAACTCCCAGCCGTATTTATCTTTTTGGCGCTTTATCATTGTTTTGACCTGCTCGCTCGAATATCTGCGGCTGGCGTTTTCCATGCCGTCGGTTGTGATAACGAACAAGGTGTGCTCGGGCACATCCTCGGGGCGTGCGTATTTATGAACATTGCCGATGTGGTGAATTGCGCCGCCGATTGCGTCAATGAGCGCCGTGCAGCCCCTGACCGTGTAGTCATCTTCGGTCATCGGTTTCACCTCGGAAAGCTTTACTCTGTCATGCAGAACCTCGGAAACATTGTCAAACAGCACGGTTGAAACATAGCATTCGCCGTCCTGCCTGCGCTGTTTCTCAATCATCGAGTTAAAGCCGCCTATCGTGTCTTTTTCAAGCCCCGACATTGAACCGCTTCTGTCAAGAATAAATACAAGCTCCGTAATGTTGTTTTTCATGGTTAATTCCTCCGTATAATAATTATTTCGTTCGGTTTTTCAACCTTACAACCGCATTATACAGAGTTTTTCGGCTCATATGGTCGCTCGGCGGGAGACTTTTTATACTCCCAACAGTTGCTGGTCAAACTGATACAGCACCTCGTTGACCTCATAAATATCCTTATAATTTCCCGTCTTGATGAAATATTCTATAATTACATCAAATTTTGATGCGTGAGAAAGGCACATGCCGACGGTGCTGAGCAGATGATTTGCTTCTTCGGAATCAAGCCTCAGCCCTATTGCGAACGAAACCGCCGTCACCTTGCTCGGTCGGTAATCCTTGTTGCATTTGATTTTTGAGAATGTCTTCTTGTCAACATTGGATTTTTTGTAGCATTCAACATCGGTCATGCCCTTTTTGTCGATATAATAAAACAGAGTTTCCGCAAAACCCTTATCCATGTTTTCAAAAAGGTTTTCAAGATTGATTGAAGCCTTGACAGGCTCGCATTTCTCCTCTTGGAAGGTGCAGAAATTCTCTGCCTCGTTCCTGTGAATTTCTTCAAGAGCCTGTCTGCGGCGGCGGATTATTTCATCTCTCGGAACGGAAGCGTTAAGATTTTTTTCGCCGTGCCATTCACGGTTAAAGACAATCGCATCTTCACAATGCGCCGCTATGTAATTATCGTCAATGTATGCGGTGATATCGCAGAAAAGCTTTTGACTTATCTCATATGCTTTTTTATCGAACACAAGCAGATATATCATCATTTCATGCTCGGTCAGAAAGTCGCTTATAACCGAGGTTGCGATTCTGATAACCTCATCCTTGGGATAGCCGTACGCACCCGATGAAATCAAGGGCATTGCAAGGCTTTCGCAAGCATTTTCCGCCGCAAGTCTGAGGCAGTTTTCATAGCAGGAAATAAGCAGCTTCCGTGGACTGTTAACCCTGTACCAATCGGGTCCCGCCGTGTGAATGATGAATTTGCACGGGAGCCTGAATGCGGGCGTTATAACTGCCGTTCCGACGGGACAGCCGCCGAGCTTTTGACAGTATTCATAAAGCTCGGGACCCGCCGCCTCATGAACGGCAAGGTCCGCTCCCCCGCCCGGCTCCATATGACGGTTGGTCGGGTTGACTATTGCATCGCATTTGATTTTTGTTATATCCTGTCTGATGATTTTTAAGGGCATATTAAAGCACCTGAACACCTTTCATGTTAATTCGGAATTATTCTGAAAACATTATATCACAACAAATCAAAGACTTCAAGACTGTCCGGCGGTGCGGCAGAGCTGTCATTCACAGCCGTTTTTCACATATTTCCGCATAACAAATAACGGCTCATATCACCGATACAAGCCGTTATCAGTATAAATTTATCAGTCAAGAATTCTGCCGTCGGACGACACGGTCACAACCTGCCACGGAATAAACTTTCCGCTCGCTTTCAGAGCGTTTTTAGCTGCGTTTTCAATTCCGCCGCAGCATGGAACCTCCATTCTGACAATGGTAACGCTCTTAATATCATTGTTTGAAATAATCGCCGTCAGTTTTTCGGTATAGTCCCCCTCGTCAAGCTTCGGGCAGCCGATAAGAGTTACTCTGCCTTTGATAAAATCGTTGTGAAAATTGCCGTAGGCATAAGCCGTGCAGTCAGCGGCAATCAAGAGCTTTGCTCCGTCAAAATACGGCGCATTAACAGGCACAAGCTTTATCTGAACCGGCCATTGAGAAAGCTGACTTTGATTGACAGCCGCCGATGCGGGCGTATTGCATTCTTCTCTTTTTATTGCTTTTGACTGTGTTCCGGGGCATCCGCAAGGCAGAGTTTTCTTTGAAGCCGCAACCGCCGCTTCGTTATAAGCCGGAGCTTCACGCTCTTCAAATGAAATCGCCTCTGTCGGACATGCAGGCAGGCAGTCGCCCAAGCCGTCGCAGTAGTCCTCTCTTGTCAGCTTTGCCTTGCCGTCAACCATTTCAATTGCTCCTTCGTGGCAGGCTTCGGCGCAAAGTCCGCAACCGATACATTTTTCTTCATCGATTTTTATAATTTTTCTTATCATTTT
>JAEDKI010000150.1 GCA_016295895.1 Clostridiaceae bacterium
AAGCAACATTTTTCTGCTATGAAAATTCAACTGCTCATGAATTTGCGTTGCAGAACAGCATTCCCGTTGTTCTGTTCAATGATGATAACATCGGCGATTATTCCGCTCTGGAATATGCAGTAAATAAGGCAAAATCGCTTGCTCCCGAAAAAGCGGAACATTGGGCATATTGGGATATGATGGCTTTGGTTGAAAATATTCCGTGGAATATTGACGCTTCATATCAGTCTGATATCGATTCTATGACAAATGAGATTAACGGTTATCTCTCCAAAATGGGAATCACCTGGAGCGATTATTCGGCAGTTGACGAAGCGATAGCCAGAGCCTGTGCAATTGACAGAGATCTTTACACCGCAGATTCTCTCGCAGAGCTTGACGCCGCTGTTGATTCTGTTCAAAGATACTGCGATGTTGCAGATGCCGTTTTGATAAACAGATATGTAAATGATATTGACTCTGCAATACGGAATCTTGAAGAAAAAATCGGTGACTACAGCGGCATGAACGAGGCTGTTTCAGCCGCCGAAAGCATTGACCGCAGTATGTATACCGAGGCAAGCCTTGCCGCTCTTGACCGAGCTGTTGCTGCCGCTCAAAATGCAGAAAAAACCGACAATCAGAGCATTATTAACTCATATACCCAAAGCATTCTCGACGCTTTGGACAAGCTTGAATATAAGCCTGCGGATTATTCTTCTCTTGAAGATATTTTGAAAGCCGCAGACTCGGTTGACCGCTCTCTCTACACCCCCGAAAGCCTTGCAAAGCTTGATGAAGCCGTTGAGGCGGTTGACTATGAATTGACAATCGACAGGCAGGAGCAGGTTTCGGAATGGGCTTCTGAAATCGAAGCGGCAATTGATAATCTTGAATATCTCCCTGCCGACTATTCGGCGGTTAATGCCGCAGTTGAAAAGGCGGAAAAGCTTGACAGAAGATATTATTCCGAGCTTTCGCTCATTGCGCTGGATGCGGCGGTTGATTCCGTTGATTACAGCCTTGACATCACCGGGCAGGCAAAGGTCAACGCCTTTGCACAGTCAATTGAAAATGCCCTGCTCAGCCTTGACTATGCCGCAGTTGTGCTCAGGCACGAACCGTGCGGAGTTATCGTTTCGGCAACGGCAAAGGAGATAAACCCCGACAGCATTTTATCGGTTTCCGAGGTTGATTCCTCCGAGCATGAGGGCACGAATTTTGCAGTCGGCGGTTCGATAAGAAGCCTGCATTTTTACGATATCAATCTTGTGCTTGAAGCTCAGGTGGTTCAGCCTGACGGCACGGTCATTGTTAAAATCAGACTTGCAGACGGCGTTGACCCCGCAAAATGCAAGGTCTATCATGTCACCGATGATATTGTTAATCCTCTTGTGCGCTTTGCCAACACCATTGACGGAAACTATGTTGTTTTTGAAACCGAGCATTTCAGTGAATTTGCCGTTATTGAGGTTGAAACCGTTCTTGATTCAATCGAGATTTCAAACCTGCCGGAGAGAACATATTACAAAATCGGAGAACAGCTTGACCTGACGGGCTTGAAGGTTACGGCTAACCTCAGCGACGGCACGAGCAAAGAGGTTGAAAACTTTAATGTCGGAATGACAGACCTGAACTCCGTCGGCACGAAAAAGGTGACCGTATATTATACCTACGGCGGCATTACCAAAACTGCCGAATTTGAAGTTTCGGTTTCAAAAAATATGCTTACGGCGGATATCGTCTCGGGCGGCAATTCGGTTGAAAGAATCAACAAAAAGCTCGGTCTTTTCGAGCTTTATACAAAAGCATCGGTTCAGCTCGGATGCGTAACCGAGAATGCCGAAGGCTGTTCGCTACGCTGGTCATCCGACAATTCAAAGGTTTTGGTTGATGAAAGCGGAAAGGTCACCTGCAAGGGTCTTTTCGGCGCAAAAAAAGCCAACATAACCGTTGAAGTTATTGACGAAAGCGGAAATGTTGTCGGCAAAGATACGGTTACGGTCGTTTTCTATAAGCTTTCGTTCCAGCTTTCAAAAGTTGCATCACAGGCTTTTTCAATAATAAAGCACAGCTTCTTTGATAAAAAATACAGAGTCTGAGCAACAAGGACACGGCTTTTTAAAAAAAGACATCGGGGAGATGAAATATTCAATGAGAAACAGGATAATCAGACTGATTGCGTTTGCCACGGCTGCGTTCTGCCTGCTTTCGCAATTTGCCGCATTTGCAGTTTCGCCCGATATTATTTATGTTGATTCAAACACGGAGTTTGCGGTTCAAACGGCAAAAATCATCGGGGAATATGATTGTCAAGCCGAAAATCCGTCGGAAAATTCAAGAATTATCGGCAGGGCTTTGAACTCCGATTTCGATTTTTGCTCATACGGCGCTGAAAAAGGCGTTATCGGCAAAGACGGGCGTTTCTTTTTGCAATTCAAGAATGAGAATTCAGCTCAAAAATGCCTTGACGCTCTTAATTCCGACCCCGATATTGCATATGCCGAGCCTGACGGCGTTATTTCCGTCAGCTCCGACGAAGCCGAATCATCAGGCGGTAACCTTTCCTGGGGCGTTGAAGCAATCGGTGCTGACAAATACTCCGAACATCTCAGCAAATCGGAAACCGACAGAAGCGTTACGGTTGCGGTCATTGACAGCGGAATTGCAAGCATCGATTATTTAAAAGGCAGGATTGTTGACGGCTATGACTTTGTTGACAATGACGCCGACCCGTCAGGCGACACAAGCACCGACAGCCACGGCACATTCATTGCAAGCATTATTGCGGACTGCACAAAAGACGCTCCGATTTATATAATGCCTGTCAGAATTCTCAGCTCTAAGACTGCGCTTATCAGCAACGCCGTCAACGGAATCTACTACGCAGTTGACAACGGCGCTCAGGTGCTCAATCTCAGCTTTGGCGGCACTCTCTCGGGCAGCAACTGCAAATCTCTTGACGAAGCTCTTGCCTATGCAGATTCAAAGAATGTTTCGGTTGTAGTCAGTGCAGGCAATGAGGGCATTGACACAAAAGGATATTGCCCCGCCCACAACATCAGCGCAATAACCGTTACCTCGGTTTACGAGAACCTGAGCTTTGCAAACGGTTATTCAAACTTCGGCAATGAGGTTGACCTTTGCGCTCCCGGAATGAACATCGTCGGATATTCCGCCTCGGGCGCAACAAAAAAAATGGGCGGAACCTCAATGGCGGCGGGATTCATCTCCGCTTCTGCCGCTCTGTTCAGGCTTGACCATCCCGAATGCAATACTCTTCAGACTCAGGAAGCGCTGAAAAAATCCTGCTCGGATTTAGGCGACGAGGGATTTGATATATATTATGGATACGGAATTCCTCAGCTTGACAGATTCATAACCGATGAAACGGTTTATGCCGAGGGCATCAGCATTTCGGAAAGCAATGTATCACTCATCGCAGGCGAAACAAAGGCGCTGACGGCAGAGGTTATTCCCGCAGACACAAGCAACAAAGCAGTAAAATGGACAAGCAGCAATCCCGATGCAGTCACGGTCAGCGAAAGCGGCGTTCTGACAGCCGTTGACGAGGGCTCGTCGGTTATCACGGCTGAATCCGTTGACGGCGGGTACACGGCTCAGGCTGAAATAACCGTCATCGGGCATTCCGCACCTCCGTGCGTTGTTTCAATCAGAGTTGTTTCTCCGCCCGACAAAAAGGTTTATATTTATAAAAGCGGCGATGAAATCAAGCTTGACGGGCTTGAACTTGAAGCCGTTTATTCCGACGGAAGCAAAAAAGCCGTAACCCCCGTGCAGGGAATCACGGTCAGCGGCTTTTCAACCTCGTCTGTCGGAGAAAAGCCGGTCACGGTTGAATACGGCGGCTGCACCGCAAGCTTTAACATTACCGTTGAATATGCCTGGTGGCAATGGATAATCAGAATTCTGCTGCTCGGATTTTTATGGTATTAATACATAATCAAAGCCGAAGTCCCTTGAATATCAAGAGGCTTCGGCTCTGTTTTTATTTCGTTATAACAAGGGTTAATCGGCTCATGAGTGAGATCCCCGAGCGTTTTTTGCCCCGAAATCAACGATAATCGACAGTTTTTTGTTGCCGTAAGAAGCGGATATTTTGCCACCCATACGCTCCGCAAGGCTCCTTGCTATTGAAAGACCAAGACCCGTTGAGGTTCTTGCGTTTTCAACCGTATAAAACCTGTCAAAAATCTTCCCGACCTGAATCTCGTCAAGACCCGTCGCAGTATTCGTGAAAATTATTTCTCCGCTGTCGTTCAGAGTTATCTCCAGATCTCCGTCGCTGTATTTGAGCGCATTGCTCAGGATGTTTGAGAAAATTCTCAAAAGAGCGGATTTATCAAGGCTTCTGATGATCTTGCACTCGGTTA
>JAEDKI010000151.1 GCA_016295895.1 Clostridiaceae bacterium
ATCGATTTCGGCACCCGTCTTTTTGCCGCCGCAGGTCATAACAACAGATTTCTCAACAGCCTTAACCGCCGCCGTCTCGGAATGCCCGAACACAGCGTTTACACCAACAACGGGGTTATCATGATGAATATTTCGCTTCTCAGACGGGAAAAAAGCGCACAAATGCTGATGAAATATATTGCCGAAAACAATAAAAAGCTTCTGCTTGAGGATCAGGATGTGTTCAACGCCCTTTACAGCGGCAGAAAAATAATTCTCGACCCCGAAATAGTCAACATGGACGAGCTGACCTTCCGAAGACTTGAGAGAAGAACGGGCAGAGAGGAAGCTCGCAATTTTGTCAGAAACAATACCGTTATCATTCATTATAACGGCAAGGAAAAGCCGTGGAACGCAGAATACAAAGGCAAGCTCGGCGGATTTTTCAGAAAATATGAAGCGGAGAGGAACAATGTATGCGAATTGCGGCAAAATGCAGTCTGAACAAACAGCAAAAGGTTTCGCTTGCCTGCGCCGCCGTTTCGGTCATTCTGTTTGCTCTGCTGTTTGTGTTTTTCGGCTCAAGAATGTTTGAAATGCTCAGAGAGCCGAAGCTTCTGACCGAATATATTGACGGCTTCGGAGCTTATTCTCAGCTTGTTTTTATTGCCGTGCGAACTCTGCAGACGGTTGTTAAGGTCATTCCCGGAGAACCCGTTGAGATTGCGGCGGGGCTTGCCTTCGGAACCTTCGGCGGGCTTGCGCTCTGCCTTGTTGGAACGGCGGTCGGCTCTGCGATTATAGTTTTGCTCACGAGAACTCTCGGCATGAAATTCGTAACGCTTTTCATTTCAGAGGAAAAGCTTCGCTCCTGCGCCCTGCTCAAAAGCTCGGACAGGCTGTATCTTCTGCTGTTTTTCTTCTATCTCATTCCGGGAACGCCCAAGGATATATTCACCTACGCCGCCGCTCTGACGGATATAAAGCTTTGGAAATTCTTTGTTATCACGGGCATTGCAAGAATCCCGTCAATCATAACCTCAACCATGTGCGGAGCTTCGCTCTGCCAAAAAAATTATCTTGCCGCCGCAGTCATTTACGGCGTTACGCTGATGCTGAGCGTTGCGGGAATGCTTGTTTACCGCAAAATCAAGGCATGAAAAAAGAGTGTATGGATTGCTCCGTACACTCTTTTTTCAAGAAAGGAAATTTTTATGATATAATCTTATTGAAGCACAGGTGAATTGTCCTTAATCGTAAGGATTGCCGTTGCGATTGAAAGAGTTGCTACTATTGCCGTGAATACTGCCATTTTTTGTCCCTCCCGTTATTTTGTCCCTACATTAAATAAGTGTTGATAAAATCTGCTTTTGTTGCATTGAAAAAAAGATTTTTTTACTGCATAACGGGAGTATTGTCTTTAACCATAAGAACTGCCGTTGTGATTGAAAGAGTTGCTACTATTGCCGTGAATACTGCCATTTTTGTCCCCTCCGTTTTTCTTGAACGCTTTTGCGTTCCTCATCATGGCTACATTATATCACCCGAATTTCTAAGAAAAAAGAGGGTAAGTGTCTAAGAAAATATTAAGAAACGCAAATGTAATCTTAATAATTCGCAGATGTTATTCTTTGATTCCGTAAAAATGGATAACATTCATATCTTCTTCCATATCCAATCCGTGAGAGCCGCAGCCGCCGTCGATTTCGTGGCAGCCGTGGTCGGGGCAGAAGCCGTAGAAAACGCTGTGATTTTTCCATGCTGAGTTGATTTTTTCAACAAGCTGAGCATAAAAATCAACATTCATTTTCAGCGCATCAAGGGCTTCTGCATTTTCGGGGCCGACACGGTGCATCGTTCCGTCATAATTGCCGTTATAAATGACGATAAGGTCAAAGCGGTCCTCGTCTATCAGCTCAAGAGCCTTTGCGTTGACCTCCTCGGGGGTTTCATAGATGAAATATTCCATATCTCTTTCAAGGAATATTTTTGAAATGCTGTCTCCGCTTGTTGAAACGATGACGGGCTTTTTGCCTGCTCTGATATAATAATCAAAAATCGTGTCGGTTTTCAGCACGGGCTTTTCGTAGCGTCTGATGCCGTGAACCTCGGGCATAACGCCCGTATACATCGAAGCGAAGCAGACGGGTGTAACGCTCGGCATGACAGAAAGTATCGGCAGGGCGATATCCGAAGCGAGGCAAGCTTTTGTGAACATTTCGGTGTATTTCTGATAAATCCAGAGGCCGACAGCGTCGGGGTTGTAAAGAACCGCTCTGTCAACGGGTTTTCCGCCGAGCTTCTTTTCGGCAAGAGCCGTGATGACGGGGTTAGGCGAAGCAACGGCTTCGGGAACGCCGATTCCCGCAAGCTTCAGCACGGAAGCATTGACCGAGGTCAAGCAAATTGAACTGTTCAGGTCTGCCATAAATTTTATCCTCCTTATTGAATAAAACCGCTGCGGAAAACCACAGCGGTTTAACTCATATAAACTGTTAATTAATCAGTTATTGTCTCTTCTCTGTCTGCCGCCTCTTTCGCCTCTGAAGTCCCTTCTCGGAGCGGGTCTTCTCGGAGCGTCTGAAACGGTGTTTTCGGGAACAAGGCCTTCAACCTCGATAAGAGCCTCACGGCGGGAGAAGTTGAGTCTGCCCTGGTCATCCTTGGGAAGAACCTTGACGATAACCTCGTCGCCGACATTGACGACATCCTCTACCTTTTCGGTTCTCTTGACATCAAGCTGGCTGATGTGAACCATGCCCTCCTTGCCGGGAGCAATCTCAACGAATGCGCCGAAGCTCATCAGGCGGGTAACAACGCCCTTATAGATTGCGCCGACCTCGGGGTCGTTGGCAATGGTCTCAATGATTGAAACAGCTCTGCGTGCATCGTCGATATCGGTTGAGGAAACAAAGATGTTGCCGTCCTCCTGAACATCGATCTTGCAGTTGCACTCGGCGCAGATCTTCTGAATAACCTTGCCCTGCTTGCCGATAACATCGCCGATCTTTTCGGGGTCAATCTTAGTTGTGAGCATCTTGGGAGCCCATTTTGAAAGCTCCTTGCGGGGCTCTGCGATAACGGGAGCCATGATTTCATCAATAATATAGCAGCGAGCCTTGTAGGTCTTGTCAAGAGCTTCTCTGATGATGGCGGGAGTAAGGCCGTGAACCTTAAGGTCCATCTGAATTGAGGTAATGCCCTTCTTTGTGCCGGCAACCTTGAAGTCCATGTCGCCGAAGAAGTCCTCAAGACCCTGAATATCAACCATGGTCATGAATCTGTCGCCCTCTGTGACAAGGCCGCAGGAAATGCCTGCAACGGGAGCCTTGATGGGAACGCCCGCAGCCATGAGCGAAAGGGTTGAGCCGCAGACCGAGCCCTGTGAGGTTGAGCCGTTTGATGAGAGAACCTCGGAAACAACTCTGATGGTGTAGGGGAATTCCTCAACCGAGGGGAGAACGGGAACGAGCGAACGCTCTGCAAGAGCGCCGTGGCCGATTTCACGCCTGCCGGGGCCTCTGCTGGGCTTGGTTTCGCCAACTGAATATGAGGGGAAGTTATAATGATGCATATAACGCTTGGAATCTTCTTCGTCAAGGCCGTCAAGCATCTGAGCGTCGCTCATGGGGCCGAGAGTGGTTACCGAAAGAACCTGAGTCTGACCTCTGGTGAACATGCCTGAGCCGTGAACTCTGTCAAGCAGGTCAATCTCGGCATTCAGAGGACGGATCTCGTTGATTCCTCTGCCGTCAACACGCTTGCCGTCGTCAAGAAGCCAGCGGCGGACAACATATTTCTGAACCTTATAGAGACATTCCTCGATTTTAACCTCCATTTCGGGGTAAATCTCGTCGAATTTCTCATGAACCTTCTCATAAACGGGCTTCAGGCGCTCGTCACGGATTCTCTTGTCGTCCGTATCAAGGGCGGCACGGATATCCTCGATAGCGAAATCCTTGATAGCCTCGTACATTTCGGGGTCGGGATCGTTTGAGGGGAAGTCAACCTTCTCCTTGCCGCATTCTTCCTTAATCTTATTGATGAACTCAACGATTTTCTGATTTTCCTTGTGAGCGAACATGATGCCGTCAAACATATCGTCGTTGGAAACCTCGTTTGCGCCTGCTTCAATCATGGCAACAAGGTCGCTTGTTGAAGCAACGGTAACATACATATCGCTCTTTGCTCTCTGCTCTGCGGTGGGGTTGATGACATATTCGCCGTCAACAAGGCCGACAACAACGCCTGAAATCGGGCCGTCCCAGGGAATCTCGGAAATTGAGATTGCGATTGAAACGCCGAGCATGGCGGTGATTTCGGGCTGGCAGTCGGGGTCAACCGACATAACGGTTGCAACAACGCCGACATCGTTTCTCATATCCTTGGGGAA
>JAEDKI010000152.1 GCA_016295895.1 Clostridiaceae bacterium
AGCTGTGTGTTGGTGATATCGAGCTTACGAACCGTATATGGTTTTATTAATCTTGACCTTGAGGAGTCGGAGCCCAAAGCCGCCGTTGATTATATTCTGAGCAACAGCGACCCGGAAACCGTTGTGTTATATACATCGATGAATGACGGTTCGTATACGGAATATCGAGGCTTAAAATCGTTCGGCGACACGAGAATGGAAGTGCTCGTCAAGGAAAACAACAAGAAAAAGGATTACCTGGCAGAATTGATAGACCTGCAAAACGGAAAACTGCATTATAAAAAGTTCCTTGAAGAATATGACTTCACTCACATTCTGACGAATAAGGACGGCGATATTTTATATACATATCTGCTTGAAGATTCGGATTATAAGATTGCATATGAAGATGATACATATTGTCTGTTTGTGCCTTTAAAGTAAAGGTTAAGGGAATACAGACGAATTCAAAACAGCAATAAAAACGGCTTGTAACGGGCAAATGCCTGATACAAGCCGTTTGGCTATTTTAATTAAGCAAATGAAATTATGCCTTGCCTGCGCAGCCGAGAACACTGTTCATCTTGTGCTCAACAACATCCTGGATAGCTGCTCTTGCGGGCTTGAGATACTGTCTGGGGTCGAAGTGCGAGGGATTCTCGGCAAAGTGCTTTCTGATGGTTGCGGTAAGAGCAAGACGAAGGTCAGAGTCAACATTAATCTTGCAAACTGCCATTGAAGCTGCCTGTCTGAGCATCTCCTCGGGGATACCGATAGCGTCGGGCATGCTGCCGCCGAACTCGTTGATCATCTTGACATATTCGGGCATAACCGATGATGCGCCGTGAAGAACGATGGGGAAGCCGGGAAGTCTCTTGCTGACTTCTTCAAGAATATCGAAACGAAGCTGGGGCTTCTGACCGGGCTTGAACTTATAAGCGCCGTGGCTTGTGCCGATAGCGATTGCAAGCGAGTCAACGCCTGTTCTCTTAACGAAATCCTCAACCTCTTCGGGCTTTGTGTAGCTCTCGTTGCCTTCTTCAACAACAACGTCATCCTCAACGCCGGCAAGTGTGCCGAGCTCGCCCTCAACAACTACGCCGTGAGCGTGAGCATACTCAACAACCTTCTTTGTAACGGCAATGTTCTCCTCGTAGGGGAACGAAGAACCGTCAATCATAACCGAAGTGAAACCGCCGTCAATGCACTGCTTGCAGGTTTCAAAATCGGGGCCGTGGTCAAGGTGGAGAGCGATGGGAATATCTGTATCAGCGCAGGCTGCTTCTACCATCTTTGTGATGTAGGTAAGGCCGGCATAGTCTCTTGCGCCCTTTGAGCACTGAAGAATAACGGGGGCGTTAAGCTTCTTTGCTGCGCCAACGATGCCCTGGATGATTTCCATGTTATTAACATTGAATGCGCCGACTGCATAGCCGCCCTTGTAGGCGTCTTCAAACATCTTTTTTGTGGTTACTAATGGCATAATTTGTCACTCCTAAAGATTATTTTAACTGACTTTATCTATTATATCAAAAAATTGTTGTTTGTCAACCGAACAGAGGCTCTGATGACAAATTTTATTTGATATATTCTTCAACAATGTATTTTGGGCGTTCCTTTGTTTCAAAATAGATTTTTCCGATGTATTCGCCGATGATTCCGATTGAAAGCATCTGCAGACCGCCCACGGCAAGAATGGCAAAGATAATCGACGTCCAGCCCCTGACGGTTTCGCCGAGGAAATAGCGAATCAGCGAATAGAGCAGATAAATCAGCGAGCAGATGAAAATGCCGATTCCGATAACCGTAACCATTCTTATCGGTTTTACCGAAAACGAGGTTATGCCCTCGAACGCAAAGGATATCATTTTTTTCAGCGGATATTTTGACTCACCCGCAAGGCGTTCGCCCCGTTCGTAATAGACAACATCGGTTTTGTAGCCTATCTGCGGAACGATTCCTCTCAGGAAAATATTGACCTCTTTATATTGGGAAAGAGCGTTCAGCGCACGCTTGCTCATAAGGCGGTAATCGGCGTGATTATAGACCGTTTCAACACCCAGAGCGCTCATTATCTTATAGAAAGCCTGAGCCGTGCCACGCTTGAAAGCAGAGTCTTTTTTTCTTGAAGAACGCACGCCGTAAACAATGTCACAGCCCTGAGAAAACTTTTCAAGCATTTCATCAATGGCGTTGATATCGTCCTGAAGGTCGGCATCAAGCGAAATTGCGGCGTCGCATTCGTCCTTGACGGTCATAAGTCCGCACAGCAGGGCGTTCTGATGCCCCTTGTTGTGGGCAAGCTTGATTCCTCTGAACATTCCGTCATGCTCATGGAGAGCACGGATTATTTCCCATGTCTTGTCTGCTGAGCCGTCGTCAACAAACACAACCGAGCTTTCGGGAGAAATCTTCCCCCCGGAGATAAGTGAACTCATTTTGTCCCTGAGCTTGTGCGCCGTGTCGGGCAAAACCTCCTGCTCGTTGTAGCAGGGGACAACCAAAAAAAGCTTCAAGCGTTTTCACCGCCTTTTTGTGATTTTTTCTTGACATGCTTATCGATTAATTGATCCGCTTTGCAGAAAATATATTCAAGCCCGAGCGCCGCCAAGGGAAGCATAACGACAAGGAATACCAAAGAATACTGAGCCTTTGCCTCGAAAATCATATGATACATAACCGAGCCGAGCAGAAATGTCGGAAGAAGAACAGCCGTAACATCTTTCTTTTTGAGCAGATACACCAGCCCTGCGAGCACTCCGACAAGCAGAATGTTGAATTCATAATTCATGACTGATTTAAGCGGCTTTTCGCCATCTCCGATAACATATTCCGCCATCCTGCCTCTTTCGGAATAAGCTCCTCTGACCTGAATGTTCCAGATGCTCTGATAAGACGGCTCGTTCCATTGGCTTGCAAATTTTCTTGCGAAGAAGTTGACTGCTTCGCCGGGGTTCCTTACAAAATATGAAAGACGGTCTTTGATTGTTTCAACCGAATTTTCAGCCGCAATTTCTGCGTTTCTGCCGCTTTTTTCATAGTTTGAAACCGTGTGCCCGCCGTTGTACCAGCCGGGGCCGTTGTATGCCTCGTTAAGACCCATTGCCGCCCATGATGCCATCGGAATTCCGTCTCCGAAATCAATTGCGCTTCTCTTTTCATAAGAAGTGATTGCCGCATTTTTGATTGACAGAGCGGAAACGATGACGAGCAAAAGGCAGATTGCGCTTTTGAGATTTCTTTCGCCTAAGAGCCAAATCAGCCATATAATAGCCAGCGCAACAAATGCAATGGTGTAATTCATTTTGATTGAAATTGCAATTCCGATAAACAGAGCGGAGAGAATTCCGAAAACAAGTTTTTTTCTCTCTTTGAATTCATAAAACATCCAAAACGAAAGCATGACGAACATAAGACCGGGGATGTTGCCGTAGGTGAAGGTGCAGAAAAATACGGTCGGCATGCAGAACAGCATCATTGTTGCGGCGAGCTTCGGAACTTCGCTTTTGCTTGAGATACGGCGGCAGATTCCGATTGCCGAAAGGTATGACACGGCAAGACAGAGGACATTGACATATTGCATAACAAGAAAATTGTTGCCCGTGCCGAAAATGCGGATTATTATTTCGCAGAAAAGAACATATCCGAGCTGGAACGGATACCAGAAGAAATAAGGCTCTTCAAAAAAGCTCCAATCACCGATTGATGCGCAATAAGCCGCCTGACAGACGCTGTAGGAATCGTTGACGGGAATCGACTGAGCGGATGAAACAAAAATGAAGCCGAAAACGACCGTCCAGACCGTCAGCACCGTTGTGAAAACCCATAAGGGAACTTTTTTGATGATATTCCGAAAAAGAAAAAGAAAAAATATCGATGCGGCGCAAGTAACAACGCCTGCAATTACATTGTCACGGTAAAAAACGATATTTTCAGCGCAGGCATTGTTGAGGTCAACATCGGTTGTCGTGAAAAACGCCGTTGCAGTTAAACATGCCATAATTACGAGAGTCAGCACGCAAACAACCCAAGAGCCTGCGCCCGAACACCATGCAGCAAATTTATCCGCCTTTGAGCGAATGTCTGATTGCATTTTAACTCCCTCCCGTTGCTATTTTTGGATTTTATGCTTGTAAATTATACCATAAATAAAAAGTCGGGTCAATAAAACGGGGAATTCTTAATTATTTTGTTACATTTCACCGATTGAAACCGAGAGCATATTAAAACATAATCGTAGGGACAGCCCTTGCGGCTGTCCGTGAAAACCGCAGAAATCAGCGGCAACACGGTAGGGGCGAACTGCGTTCGCCCGCTTGAAAATGCTTGATATCAATACAAATCCCTCGTAGGGAACGCCGTCCTCGGCGTTCCGGGAA
>JAEDKI010000153.1 GCA_016295895.1 Clostridiaceae bacterium
CCTCTGCCCTCGTTTGAAGGCATAACGCCGTCGCCTATCATAAAGGTTGTGCTTCTGATATGGTCGGTTATAACACGAAGCGAAACATCGCTCTTTTCATTTTCATGGTACTTGATGCCCGAAAGGTCAATAACATGCTTCATTATATTCTGAACGGTGTCAACCTCAAAGAGGTTATCAACGCCCTGCATGATGCAGGCAAGGCGTTCAAGACCCATGCCCGTGTCAATATTACAGCTTTTGAGCTTTGAATAATTTCCGTTGCCGTCGTTATCAAACTGAGTGAAAACAAGGTTCCAGAATTCAACGAATCTGTCGCAGTCACAGCCGACCTTGCAATCGGGCGAACCGCAGCCGTATTTTTCTCCACGGTCAAAATAAAGCTCCGAGCAGGGACCGCAGGGACCTGAGCCATGCTCCCAGAAATTATCTTCTTTGCCGAATCTTACCATGTGATCGGGAGCAATGCCGATTTCCTTTGTCCAGATATCATAGGCTTCATCGTCTTCAAGATAAACGCTGATATAGATTTTATCCTTGGGCATTTTCATAATTTCCGTGCAGAATTCCCATGCCCAGCGGGTTGCTTCGTGCTTGAAATAATCGCCGAAAGAGAAGTTGCCGAGCATTTCAAAGAAAGTGCCGTGGCGGGCGGTGATGCCGACTCTCTCGATATCGGGGGTGCGGATGCACTTCTGGCATGTTGTGACCCTTGTTCTCGGCGGGGTCAGCTCGCCCGTGAAATACTTTTTGAGCGGAGCCATACCTGCATTGATAAGCAGAAGGCTTTTGTCGCCCTGAGGAACAAGCGAAAAGCTCGGCATTCTCAGGTGACCCTTACTCTCAAAAAACGAAAGGTATTTTTCTCTGATCTCGTTAAGACCCATCCATTCCATTGTTTTTTCCTCCTAAGGAACAAATATTTTTTGTTATCGGAACAAAAAAGATGCAGTTTAACAATTCGGATATGGGACGGCTTTCGCCGCGGTACCACCCAAATTGTGCAACTGCACCACTCATTTCCCGATAACGCAAGGCTGCGCCGCCGTTCATCACGGCGGAGCTCAGGGGCGGCGTTCCGTTCGCAATTAAGCCTGACCGCCGTTTCAGCAGCTCGGCAGTCTCTCTGTAATGGCAAGCGCACGGATTATTCCCCGTCACAGCTTAATATTGATTTACCTTGTTATTATATCATTTTCGGCAGAATTGTCAAGTATCAAAACAGCTTTGCTTCAATATCCTTGATAACCTTTACCGTGCTTTCAACCGTTTTTGAAAGAGCATTTTCTCCGAAAGGAGATTCAAGACCTGCGCCGTTCACAAGCTCTCCGAGCGATACGCTGCCCGTCTTTTTCAAAAATCCGATATATTTATCAAGAGCCGATTCAAAATCATTATATGACAGCTTTAAAAATCCGAAAGCAACGCACTGCGCAATGCAATAATCAATATAATAAAACGGACTTTCAAAAATATGCATCTGATACTGCCAACGAGTGCCCTGCTCAAGATAAGGAATTCCTTCAAATGAAAGATAAGGTCTGTATTTCTTTTCAAGCTTCAGATATTCGGTTTTTCTTTCTGCAGGGGTCAAATCGGGATTCTCATAGACGATATGCTGAAATTCATCGACTATTACGCCGTAAGGGATGAAAGAAAGCGCATCGACAATGTGTTTATAGCGGTATTTATCAGCGTTTTTGCCGAAGAATTCATCCATATATTTATGGCAGAGAAACTCCATTGACATGCTGTGGCATTCATGAGTCTCCATGCCGACGGGGAAATCAGGCTCGCTGAAGCGGAACATATAGTCAGCCGCAAGCGCATGGCCGAATTCGTGAGTTATGACATCGATATCTCCGCTTGTTCCGTTGAAATTTGCAAGGATAAACGGCTGTTTGTATTTCGGAAATGTCGTGCAGTAGCCGCCGCCCCATTTTCCGTCACGGGCTTCAACATCGAATGCTTCCGCATCAAGCATTTTCTGCATGAACTCTCCGATTTCGGGCTTCATATCCTTATACATATTGAGCGCTCTGCGGAATATTTCGTCTGAATCAATAACGGGTCTCGGCATTTCGCCCGTGACGCTGACAGCATCATCATAATACATGATTTTGTCGATTCCGAGGCGATTTTTGATGCTCTGCTTCAGCTCGTAAACTGCCGGAACAACATCGGTTTCAACGCTTTTTCTGAAAGCGGCAACCATTTCTTTGTCATAATCGACTCTGCCCATGCGGTAATAGCCGAGCTCAACGAAGTTTTCAAAGCCGAGCTTTCTTGCAATTTTCGTTCTGATTTTAACAAGACCGTCAAAGATTTCGTCAAAGGTTGCGGCGTTTTCTTCCATGGTTTTTCCGATTGCAAAAGCCGCTTTTCTTCTTGTTTCACGGTCATCTGCTTCAAGCTTTCCCCGAAGAACGGAGAGCGGCATTTTCTCGCCCTCAAATTCAAAAGCAAGCTCACCCATGAACTTGGAATACCTTGTAACAAGTGCATTCTCCTGCTGCAAATCCTCAATAACCTCGGGAGAAAATGTTTTGAGCGACATCTCAAATTCCTTGAAAACTCTCGGATTAATCAGCTTCTCCGCTTCCGCTTTGAAAGGCGAGACGAGCATGGCTTTTTTATATTCGTTTTCAATCTCCGAAAACAGCGGCATGGCGTTATCGTAATAATCCATTTCCGCATTATAAAATTCATCTCTTGTGTTGAGAGTGAATCGGCAGTTGGCAAGAGAACAGGCGGTTTCAACCTCCTCGCTGATTTTATTATATTCGTCTCTTGCTTCTTTCAAATCATTTGCAGAGCCTGCATTTTTTATCTTTTCGATTATCTTTTCAATATCTGCCTTTGCAGCTTCAACCGTCACTCTTTCATAAGGCATTTCGCTGACTTTCATTAATATTCCCCTTTCATATATATAATGTTATTATTATTCAAAAAATCGGGCGGCAAACCGCCGCCCTGAAATATTAAAGATTTAATAGCTTTTCAATTGCCGTTGCAACGCCGCAATTCATGTTTGAATCCGTAACATAATCGGCAATGTCAAGAATATTCTGCTGAGAGTTTTCCATCGCAACGCCGATTCCCGCAAATTCAATCATGGCTCGGTCATTCTCGCTGTCTCCGATTGCTATGGTGTTTTCACGGCGGATTCCCGTTTCTTTCAGCACCTTTTTGATGCCTTCGGCTTTGTTGTTGCCTTTGATAACGCAGTCGGCATAATAACCGAACTGGAAAACGGTTATTTCATCCTTAAAGCGTTCGATAAACTCGGGCGGAGCTTCAACTCCCATTGCAAGCACCTGAATTTCATCATCGGGATAAAGCCTTTCAATATCGTCGGGTCTGTTGAGCAATATCTGAAAGCTCTCGCTCGCCCGAAGCTTGCTTTCAATCATATAAACATGCTTTTCGCCCTCAAAAACACACCAATATTCGGGATGCTGAAAGAAATATTCAGCAAGAGAACGGGTCAGTTTCTTCGACATTCCCGATTTATAAATTATCTTTCCGCCGACTTCAATCATCGCACCGCTTCCGGCTACAACGCCGTCAACATTAAGCTGTTCAAACAGCACGGGCGGAATGTTTGCCCATGACCTGCCTGTATTGATAAAAACCATATGACCGGCGGCTCTTGCTTTGGCAATGGCATCAATATTTCTTTCGGGGACTATGAAGCTGTCCGCAAGCAGAGTTCTGTCAATATCAAGAAAAACCGCATATCTTTCTTCGGGCTTCAACATCTTTATGCCTCAATCTTATGAAAAATCTTTTTACCTTTTTTAACAACGACAGGCTTTTCTTTAAGCCCTGCCTGAGTGAAGCTCATTGCGGAATCGGTAACCTTTTCATCGTCAACCGAAACTCCGCCCTGATCAACAAGTCTCCTGCCCTCGCCTCTTGATTTTGTGATTCCTGCCTTAATGAGAACGGCAAGTATATCAATCGAACCGTCTGTGAAATCTTCATCGGCAAGCTTTGTTGAGGGCATATTGCTGAGGTCTGCCGCACCGCCGAAAATGGCCTTTGCCGCAGCCTGAGCCTTTGCGGCTTCTTCTTCGCCGTGAACAAGCTTTGTAAGCTCAAATGCAAGAATTTCTTTGGCT
The DNA here is from genome assembly GCA_016295895.1 of Clostridiaceae bacterium. Lineage (GTDB taxonomy): Bacteria > Bacillota > Clostridia > Oscillospirales > Acutalibacteraceae > CAG-177. The sequence continues at coordinate 4,125 of JAEDKI010000153.1, forward strand.
TTATTGAGCTGACTGCCCTCCCATTTATCCATCTCGTCAATTTCTTCGAGCGGCAGGAAGGTGAGCATTCTGATGCACTTGAGAACATCGTCATCGCCGACATTTCGCCAATACTGATAGAATTCATACGGTGAAGTCTTTTCGGGGTCAAGCCAGACTGCGCCCGAAGCCGTTTTGCCCATTTTCTTGCCCTCTGAATTGAGGAGCAGAGTTATGGTCATTGCATAAGC
>JAEDKI010000154.1 GCA_016295895.1 Clostridiaceae bacterium
CACCTTTTTGTCATATAGTGTTATAATACCATAATTTTGCCCCCATATCAACAATTATTATATAGACATAACGGTGATTTTGTAATATAATAGCATCATTAATGACAGAAAGGACTGAATTATATAATGTATAATATTAATTTAGGAAAAAGCGGTCTCAGCGTGCCGACGGTTGCGGTCGGCTGCATGAGAATCAGCAACATGAGCAAGGCGGATATCCGCAAATTTGTTGACACCGCCCTTGAAAACGGCGCAAATTTCTTTGACCATGCCGATATTTACGGCGGCGGAAAGAGCGAGAGCGCATTTGCCGAAGCGGTTGAAATGAATCCCGCTTTCAGAGAGAAAATATTTATTCAGACGAAGTGCGGAATCGTTCCCGGAAAAATGTTTGATTTTTCCTATGAACATATTATCGAATCCGTCAACGGAAGCCTTAAAAGGCTGAACACCGAATATCTTGATGTGCTTCTGCTTCACAGACCCGACGCACTTGTTGAGCCTGAAGAGGTCGCAAGGGCTTTTGATGAGCTTCATGCGGCGGGCAAGGTTCGTCATTTCGGCGTTTCAAATCAGAATCCCTATCAGATGCAGTTGCTCCAAAAGAGCCTTGATATGCCCCTTTGCGCAAATCAGCTTCAGCTCGGCATCATGCACGCTCCGATGATTCAGGCAGGCATAAATGTCAACATGTATAACGATTCCTCGGTTAACCGTGACGGCGGCGTTCTCGATTACTGCCGTCTTAATGATATCACGATTCAGCCGTGGTCGCCGCTTCAGTACGGCTTCTTTGAGGGCTGTTTCATCGACAATGAAAAATTCCCCGAGGTCAATGAGGTCATGGCAAAGCTTGCCGAAAAATACGGCGTGACCAAAACGACGATTGCGTTTGCATGGCTGCTCCGCCACCCTGCAAAAATGCAGCCCGTAACGGGAACAACCAACCCCGCAAGACTTGCCGAATGTCTCAAAGCCGCCGATGTCCGCCTGACCCGTGAGGAATGGTATTCAATCTATCTTGCGGCGGGAAATATTCTTCCCTGAGGTTTTGAAATGATTGGCAGCGATGTTAAACTGATTGAATATTCAAAGGCGGTCGATCTCTGGAACTGCCTGACCCATGCGCTCGGAGCGGTGCTTTCTGCCGTGGGTCTGATAATGCTCCTGATGAAAGCCGAGGGTGCGGTTGAGATTGCCGCCGCAGCCATTTACGGCGTTTCGCTCACGGCGGTATATACCGTTTCGGCGGTCTATCACGGGCTGAAAAGCGGCGAAACGAAGCGCAGAGCGAGGATTGCGGATCACACGGCGATTCCCGTTCTCATTGCGGGCACGGCAACTCCCTGCGCCCTGATAACGCTCAGGGGAGTCAGCACGGGTCACTGTCTGCTTGTCTTTTTGCTTGCGTGGTTCTGCGCCGTTTTCGGAATTATTTCAAAAATATTCTTTTTTGAAAAACTGAAAGCCCTGACAATGACGCTTTATATCGTTTCGGGAGCGGTTATGCTGTTCAGCGTTGTTCCGATTCTTGACAGGATAAACATTCATGCTTTCGACCTGCTGCTGGCGGGCTGCGTGAGCTATGTAATCGGAGCGATACTTTGCGGCTTGGGCAGAAAAACGCCGTGGCTTCATATAGTTTTTCATGTCTTTGTTCTGTTAGGCAGCGCACTTCACTTTTGGGCGATTTATCAATATATCTTTTGAAAAAGAAGGGATAATATGTTTTATTTCTTACTTAAGCCGATAATTATGTATAACTGGATTCTTATAGCGGCGGCAGTCATACCCGCCATTTTCCTGATGGTCAAGGTATACAGATCGGACAGGCGGGAGAAGGAAAGCCCGTGGCTTATGAAGAAGCTGGTTATAGGAGGCGTGCTTGCAACGCTGATTGCGCTGATTGAAGAACGGGTCGGAGAACGGATTCTCTCAAATTTCGTTGAAGAAAACACCGTGCTCTACAATATAATACTGTATTTCGTTATTGTTGCCCTGTCTGAGGAAAGCTCAAAATACATAATGATGAAAAGATACACTTGGAACAGCATGGAATTCAACTGCCAATACGACGGCGTTGTTTATGCCGCTTTCACCTCGCTCGGCTTTGCGCTTTGGGAAAACATCAATTATGTTCTGACCTACGGCTTTTCAACCGCAATTGTCAGAGCGGTTACCGCCATACCCGGTCACGCCTGCTTCGGAGTGTTCATGGGCATATTCTACGGCGTTGCAAAACGGCTTGACTACAGGGGAAAAGGCTTCGGCTCAAGAATAATGAGATTCTTTGCGGTTATGATTCCCGCTTTGATTCACGGAGCTTACGACTATATCGCCACCATGGAGGAAATGAAATCGGGTTGGTATTTCGTTCTGTTTGTGGTTATTCTGTTTGCCGTTTCTTTCCTGCTTGTCGGCAAAACCTCAAAGAATGACAGGTATATTGACACGGTCTGAAATTAATAATACAGTCAAAAAAAGAGTGCGGTCAGAAAAGCCGCACTCTTTTAAGTTAAAACGCTTCGCCGTCAAAATCAACCGTGCCGTCGGGGGTTATAACCGCCGTGTAGGTTCCGTTGGGCATGCCGTTGACTCTTGCTTCATACTGAATGACATAATTTCCGTCAATAATCTGAACAACGGGGATATTTTCGGGGGTGTCGGGTTCGGGCATATCGTATGAAAGATTTGCAGTCCAGAGAACGTTGCCGACAAGGTCGGTTTTCATAATCGCATCGGCGCTCTTGTGAGAAATGAGCAGAATTCCGTCCTCAAGCTTTCTGATTTCTGATTTTGCGCCGACATATTTCGGCTCAACCGCATTTTCGCCCGTTTCCGCATCAATTATATACATACTTCCGTTCGCCACAAGATAAATATTATCCTTTGTGTAGTCGATAACCGAGCTTGTGGTCTGGTCAAACTCACGGCTCCATACCTTTTTAAGCTCTCTGTCATAGCATTCAAGCGTATAGACCTTGAGAGAATAGTCAAACACTTCAAGATAAAAATGCTGAAAATCCGCCGAGAAAGTCAGATTTCTTTCAACCGGATATTCGGATTTGCAGTCGATAATATATCCGCCGTAGCCTGCGAAGAACATATACTTGGTGAAATTGGCGTTGCTCTGATTGTCAAGCTCGGCAACATAATACAAGCCCTCATACGATTCAAAATCGTAAACCTCGCCGTCTTCCCTGTCGCTGTTCTGAGCATATCTGAGCTTCAGATCGTCGCCGAAGATATATCTTGCCATTGAACGGATTTCTTCCATGGAATACATGGGTCTGACTATGTCATAATACATGAAATATGAATAGCGGTTAACCATAACCGTCGGAACGGTGTAGCTCTTGCCGTCAACGGTATAAGTGTTGACATCAACATATTTGCCGTAAAGATAGAGGCTGTCGCCCTCCATGATTCTCGTTTCGCTCTGAGTGCCCTTGATAACCGCAAAGTTGCCCGTTTCGTTATAAAAATCCTCGGGAGTTTTATATGCTTCGTATTCAACAAGAGCCGTGTATTCCTTTTCGTTGCTCTCAATGATTTTGGTAACATAGCAGAGAAAATTAATCTGAGCGCCTTTATAAACCTGGGGGTAACGCTGAAGCGAGCTGTAGGGAGCACGGAAATAGTCGGTGTCAAAATACTGAACAATCAGCTTTTCGGTGTCGTTCAGTTCAACGCCGTTTCCACGGAGCTTAACGCTCATCAGGCCGAGGCGGTTATCCTTTTCGGGCGAGAGCTTCTTTTCGGATTTATCGGGATTTTTTATGTTGGATTCTGCGGCAACCGTTCCGTTTGCCGAAACCGCTCCGTCATCCTTTTTGATAAGCTTCGGGATAACGACAATGCCCGAAACGATGAGCGCAACGCACAGAACGGCGGCTGTTATTATTAAAATCAGCTTCTTTTTGGGCTTCTTCTCCGGCGTCGGTATCGGCTCAATCTTTTTCTCCTCAACAAATTTTGTCATGCAATAAGGGCAGAATTGACTCTCGTCAGGCAATTCCTTGCCGCAGGACTTACAGAACATAATTTTCACCTCGTAAATTATTATATTGTTTTTTGACAATTTTTGCAATGATTATTTACAAAAGCTCCCGAAACGCCGACTTTTCGGGAGCTTTTGACTTTTTAGAATATGCCTTTTATTGGGGATATCAATAAACTCTCGTGACAGACAAAATCTGAACTCTCTGACCTGCATACATGCTTTCAACAATCTTGCGAGCGTTCGAACTACCGTATGCGGAAACAATTTGTTCGGAACGCACACCGTTTACAAGGTAAGATACCTTCCATTTG
>JAEDKI010000155.1 GCA_016295895.1 Clostridiaceae bacterium
AGAGTTCAGAAGCTTCCCTTTGTTCCTTCAACCGAAAAGGACAGGCTCGAGCGCTGTCTTTCAATTTTTGAAATGCAGGTTGCAGGGCTTAAAAAACGCCTCATAAAGACAGGCTGCCGACCCGTTATCGGCATTTCGGGCGGGCTTGATTCAACCCTTGCTCTGCTCGTGAGCGTTCAGGCGGTCAAAGAGCTCGGCAGACCTCTGACCGATGTTATCGGCATCACAATGCCCTGCTTCGGCACAACCGACAGAACTTATAATAATGCCGTTAATCTGATGAAATCGCTCGGAATCACCTGCGAGGAAATAAATATCAAGGCGGCATGCCTTCAGCATTTTGAAGATATCGGTCAGAGCGCAGACAGCTTTGACCTCACCTATGAAAACTCACAGGCGAGGGAGAGAACGCAGGTGCTCATGGATTATGCGGGCAAGTCAAACGGGCTTGTCATCGGCACGGGCGACCTGAGCGAGCTTGCGCTCGGCTGGTGCACCTACAACGGCGACCACATGAGCATGTACGGAGTCAACGCAAGCATACCGAAAACGCTTATCCGCTGGATGATTGACTGCCTAATCAAAAACGATGTTTTCGCCGCAAGCTCGGAATATCTCAGGGATATAGTCAACACTCCCATAAGCCCCGAGCTTCTGCCACCCGACGCAAAGGGTGAAATTGCTCAGCAGACCGAAAGCATTGTCGGCCCTTATGCCCTGCATGACTTTTTCCTTTATTATGTGCTCAGATTCGGCTTTGAGCCCGACAAAATATATTTTCTTGCCAAGAAAGCCTTTGCCGAAGATTACAGCGGCGAGACGGTTATGAAATGGCTCAAAACATTTTATAAGAGATTTTTCTCTCAGCAGTTCAAGCGAAGCTGTATTCCCGACGGAGTAAAGGTCGGCAGCGTTTGCCTTTCGCCCAGAGGCGATTGGAGAATGCCGAGCGATTCAAGCGCCGCAATATGGCTCAAAAAGCTTGACGAAATTGAATTATAAAGCATAATAATCACCGCCCGTCAGAACCGTTCAAGGCAATGACGGGCGGTATTGTCTTTTCAATTAATCATAATGTCCTTTGCACGAGAAAATCAAAACCGCATTTTCTTCAACCAAATAAACCAGTCTGTGTTTCTCGTCAATACGGCGGCTCCACAAGCCGGAAAGATTCCCTTTCAACGGCTCGGGCTTACCAACCCCCTCAAACGGACTGCGGCTTATATCCTTTATAAGCTGATTAATCCTTTTGAGAATTTGCTTATCGTGCTGCTGCCAATAGAGGTAATCATTCCAAGCGTCAAAATCCCATTGAATTCTTTTCGTTGTCATAATTACTCCTCTATCAATTCATGTTCGGCAAGCTTTAACTGACCGGATTTATAATCAGCCAATTTCTTCTCCAGATAACGGATATTGCTTTCGGAGTAAAACGGATCGGCGGAAATTTCAAAAGGAATTCGCCTTTCTCTGCTGACTTTTTTGGCAAATATGGTGAAAGCCGCACTCATTGACAGACCCATTTCTGAGCATGCCTGCTCCATACTCTTTTTAACATCTTCATCCAATTTGAAATTAACATTAACTGTATGCGACATATTCATCACTCCTTTCTCTGCTTATATTATACACAATCATAAAGAAAAAATCAAGAATTTTTCTTTACATTTTATTTACATTATATATTATGTGCATTATTTATGTATTGATACGGCATTGAGCATAAAAACGCCACGGAAGCTTCGGTTTCCGTGGCGCTTTTTTCATTTATCGTATTTACCGTTTTTCAGAACATCTTTTGCAATATATATCGGCCTGCCTTTGGTCTGAATGTAAGTTCGGGCGATATATTCGCCGATGATGCCTATGCAGCAAAGCTGAATGCCACCGAGCAGAAGAATCAACACAACAATCGTTGCATAACCCGCAACCGCAATGCCGAAAGCCAGCTTCTGAATGACAACGATTATCAGATATAAAATCGAGAAAAACGAAGTTACAAGACCGAGAATCGTTGCAATTCTGAGCGGTGCGGTCGTGAAGGCAAAAATACCGTCAAGGGCATATTTGAAAAGCTTTCGGAACGACCATTTTGAAGTTCCCGTTGCCCTCTCCTGCACCTCGTAAGGGATGAATTTCGTGTTGAAGCCGACCCATGAAAACAGACCTTTTGAGAAGCGGAAATACTCATCCATGCTGAGAATCGCTTCAACCATCGGGCGGCGGAAGGTTCTGAAATCGCTTGCTCCCTGAACAAATTCCGTATCCGCGAACTTATTAATCAGCTTGTAAAAGGAATTTTTGAAAAATGACAGTACCTTGCCCTCTTTGCGCTTATCCTGAAAAGCAGCAATGCAGTCATATTCCGGCTCGGAATCGAGCATTCTCACCATATCAAGCGCTATTGCGGGTCTCTGCTGCAAATCGGCGTCAATAATCGTCACATAATCTCCTTCGGATTCACGAAGCCCGGCATACATTGCCGACTCCTTGCCGAAATTCCTTGAAAAATTGACGATTTTGACAGGAATATCTCCGTCCATGAGCTTTTGCAGCTCCTTAAAAGTCCCGTCATGGCTGCCGTCATTGACAAACACTATTTCATAGTCAAAGCCTGCGCCCGAAAAGTCGCTTTTTGCGGCTTCATAGAATAAAGAAACATTTTTTTCTTCATTGTAGCAGGGAACGACAAGCGAAAGCTTCATAAAAGATTCATCCTTTTCGGTTTCAGATTTTTGCGGCGGTTTTGATATCCCCGACTCTGTCCGTCTTTTCCCACGGAAGGTCAACATCGGTTCTGCCGACATGGCCGAGAGCCGCAATCTGTCTGTAAATGGGTTTTCTCAGATCGAGAGTTTTGATAATTGATGCGGGGCGAAGGTCAAAGAGCTTTTTGACGATATCGGCAATATCCGTGTCGGGAATAACGCCCGTTCCGAAGGTGTCAACAAATACGGAAACGGGTTCTTCAACGCCGATTGCATAAGCAAGCTGAACCTCGCACTTGCCGGCAAGAGAAGCTGCAACAATATTCTTGGCAACATAGCGGGCTGCGTATGCAGCGGAACGGTCAACCTTTGTCGGGTCTTTTCCGCTGAAAGCTCCTCCGCCGTGGCGGGCATATCCGCCGTAAGTGTCAACAATAATCTTTCTGCCTGTTAATCCGCTGTCGCCGTTCGGGCCGCCGGTTACGAATCTGCCTGTGGGGTTGATATGATAAACCGTGTTATCGTCGAGCATTGAAGCGGGAACCGTGGTTTTTATAACCTTTTCAATGATATCGGCTCTTATCTGTTCGAGCGAAACATCGGGCGAATGCTGAGACGAGATAACAACGGTATCAACTCTGACGGGTCTGTCATTTTCGTCATATTCGATAGTAACCTGGCTTTTGCCGTCGGGCCTGAGATATGAAAGCTCTCCGCTTTTGCGAACCTCTGTAAGCTTTGCGCAAAGCTTGTGCGCAAGCGAAATCGGCAGAGGCATAAGCTCCGGAGTTTCGTCGCACGCATAGCCGAACATCATGCCCTGATCGCCTGCGCCGAATCTGTCAACGCCCATGGCGATATCTCCCGACTGCTCGTCAATTGTGGTCATAATTGCGCAGGTTTTGCCGTCAAAGCCCATGTCGGAGCTTGTGTATCCGATATCGCAGATAACATCTCTTGCGATTTTCGGAATATCAACATTTGCTTTCGTGGTAATTTCGCCCATAACAAGAACCATGCCGGTTGTGCAGCAGGTTTCGCAGGCAACTCTGCCCATGGGATCCTGCTCAAGAATGGCATCGAGCACGGCGTCGGAAATCTGGTCGCAGACCTTATCGGGATGTCCGCCGGTTACGGACTCGGAAGTGAAGAAATAATGAGACATTTATTTGACCTCTTTCTGAAAATATTATCAACGGAAAGCGCCCTAAATTTAAGTATCGGTAAAAAAACCACCCGCTGAAAGGAGTCTTCAGCGGGCGAAAACACCTTATCTTTCGGCAAATGCCGCAGGAATTAGCACCTTGCATAACACAGGTTGCCGGGCTTCACAGGGCCTGTCCCTCAGCCGCTCTTAATAAGGACATATTCTATTGACGATTTATTATACAATGATACTCGAATTTTGTCAACACCCGTTCGTTAACAATCCGTAAACTTTATAATTCTGATTTCGGGACGGGTCGCCCGTCCCGAAAAAATGAAGCGTGCCTGCGGCACATAACGGTAGGGGCGACCCTGCGTGGTCGCCCGTTTTTCGCAAAAATGAAGTTTGCTTCGCAAATT
>JAEDKI010000014.1 GCA_016295895.1 Clostridiaceae bacterium
GGTCACAACGCTCCACCGGAGCGTTGCTCTGTGCCGCTCGTCCTTCGAATCCCTTTCTTTGTGTAACATAAAAGAGTAAAGCAACTTTCGTTGCTTTACTCTTTTATCTGGCGGAGAGCAAGGGATTCGAACCCTCGAACAGGTGATAGCCCGTTACACGATTTCCAATCGTGCTCCTTCGACCAGCTCGGACAACTCTCCGTATCTGCAAATCAAATGCTTATATATTATATATGACGCTCATAAAAAAATCAAGTCTTTTTTTCATTTTATAATACGAATTTTATTATTTTGCCTTTGAAGAATATAATTGCCCCGATTGCTTGGTTGCAACCGAGGCGTTTTGTTATTTATTCAGCATTTTAAGTATATCGGGAAACGGAGCAAGGCTGCGTTTGAGAATACCGTTCATATAGGCAATCGCAATGCCGTAATTAGTCATGGGAACACCGTTTGCATCCGCAAATGTACGTCGGTATTTCATTTCACGGTCATTGAGCATGCACGCTCCGCAATGAACAATGAGCGAATAGCCGGAAATTTCCTCGGGAAATTCCGTTCCCGAAGTGAATTCAAATTGCAGGTCTTTTCCCGTATATTCTTTTATCCATTTCGGCATTTTGACCGTTCCGATATCCTCGCATTGCCTGTGATGAGTGCAGCCCTCCGAAATCAGTACTTTATCGCCGTCTTTCAGCTTATCAAGCGTCGCTGCTCCGTGAACCGCCGATTCAAGCCCGCCTTTATAGCGGACAAACAGAATTGAAAATGAGGTCAGCGGAATATCCTCGGGAACGATTTTTGAAACAACGCCGAAAGCCTGCGAGTCGGTGATAACAATTTTCGGCTTTCTGCCGAGAGAATCAAGAGTATCTTTAAGCTCGGTTTCTCTTGTCACAACTGCGGCGGCTCCGCTTTCAAGCACATCACGGATAACCTGCTGTTGGGGCAGAATGAGCCTGCCCTTTGGAGCGGCGGAATCAATCGGAACAACCAACACTACAATGTCATTCGGCTCAATCAGGTCGGAAACGATTTTTCTGCCGCTCTCCCACCCTTTCGCCGATCTTGCCATCATTTCTTTAAGCTCAAAAATCCCTTTACCGCTCTTTGCGCTGACATAGATTTCGTTTTCTTTGCAGTCGGGAGAATTTTCAAGCAAATCGACTTTGTTATAAGCAATGATATAGCTGATTTTGCGTGCTTCAAAGGCTGTGATCAACTCTTTATCCGAGCTTTGAAGCCCCTTTTTGCCGTCAACCACAAGTACGGCAATATCGCAAAGATTCATTGCCTGCTTAGCTCTTTTGACTCTCATTTCTCCAAGCTCGCCCTCGTCGTCAATGCCCGGAGTGTCGATAATAACAACCGGACCGAGCGGAAGAAGCTCCATTGCCTTTTTGACGGGGTCCGTGGTCGTTCCTTTAACATCCGAAACAAGCGAAAGCCTCTGACCCGTGACGGCGTTGACAACGCTCGATTTTCCCGCATTTCTCATGCCGAAAAAACCGATATGCACTCTTTCGGCAGAAACGGTATCATTAAGTCCCATTCCGAACGCTCCTTAAAATCTGAAATCTCTGCGGTTTGAAGCCTTGATATCCCTGATATTTTGCTCCGCAATGCTTCTGACCTTCTCGCCCGGAATTTTTTTGAGTTCATCCTCGATAAGCTTATATCCGATTTTCTTTGTCTCATCGCTCGCATAATCTTCAAGATATTCGGTCAGGGTCATCAATGCGTTGGGATGACAGCAATTGAGAATCTGACCGCTCTTGCAAAGGCTCATAAACCTGTCACCCGTTCTGCCCTCACGGTAACATGCGGTGCAGAATGAAGGAATATACCCAAGCTCCATGAGCCATCTGACAACCTCGTCAAGCGTTCTTTGATCGGAAACATCAAACTGCTCGGAATCATGGGGTCTCTCCTCCTCCGAATAACCGCCGACCGAGGTTCTTGAAGCTCCGCTGATCTGCGATACACCGAGACCGATAACCTTTTCACGAACCTGCTGAGATTCTCTTGTGGAAATAATCATGCCTGTATACGGAACGGCGATTCTGATGCAGGCTGTTATCTTTGCAAAAGTATCGTCCGAAATTCCGTTATCGAAAGCCGACGGATCAATGTCGTCCGCTCTCTTGATTCTCGGAACGCTGATTGTGTGAGGGCCAACGCCGTGAACGGCTTCAAGATGCTCGGCGTGCATGAGCAAGCCGACAAATTCATATTTATAAAGCTCAAGTCCGAACAGAACGCCGAGACCTACATCGTCAATCCCGCCCTCCATGGCTCTGTCCATCGCCTCGGTATGATAATCATAATCATGCTTCGGGCCTGTCGGATGAAGCTTAAGATAGCTTTCTTTATGATATGTTTCCTGAAACAGAATATATGTTCCGATGCCTGCTTCCTTTAATTTGCGGTAGTTTTCAACCGTGGTTGCGGCAATGTTGACATTAACCCTACGTATAGCACCATTCTTATGTTTAATATTGTATATTGTTTTTATAGACTCAAGAACATATTCTATCGGGTTGTTAATAGGATCTTCACCTGCCTCAATCGCAAGGCGTTTATGTCCCATATCCTGAAGCGCAATAACTTCCTTTGCAACCTCTTCCTGAGTCAGCTTTTTGCGGGCGATATGTTTGTTTTTGTAATGATAAGGGCAGTAAACACAGCCGTTAACGCAGTAATTCGAGAGATAAAGCGGAGCAAACATCACAATTCTGTTGCCGTAAAACGCAAGCTTGATTTCCTCCGCAAGGCGATACATTTCTTCAACCTTTTCGGGGATTTCGCAGGCAAGCAGAACCGCCGCTTCTCTGTGGGTCAAGCCCTTGCAGACCGTTCCCTGAGCGGTTTTAACCGGTTTTGCTTTTTCAAGAATACTGTCAATAAGCGGAATATTATTCTTATTCTTTTCGGCATATTCAAGGGTTTCGAGAATTTCTTCGTTGTTGATAAATTCTTCTGCTTTGAGTGATTTCGGGTTATAAATTGCCATTTTAATTGTCCTTTCTTGGAGTCAGATAATTCTTACTCGTCAGATATTTTTATAATCGCCCCTGTCGGAAACGATTCTGTAACCAATGTTATTCATTCTTTCTTCAAGCTCCCGCTTGTTTGCCGCCGCTTCCGCTCCGCTTGACAGCTTGTTATTATAAAGCTCGTATTTGCTTCTGACCTCATTCGGCGACAAGTTCGGCATGACAACATTTGCGCCGGAAAGGATGCCAAGCTCTCTGCCGTTCGGCAGAACAGTGCCGAGAGCGGTGGTTGAAGGGAGCAATACTGACGGCGATATCAGACGGATAACCGAAAGCAAATAACAAGTCAATTCGGCAGAGCCTGCCTCATAAGAGGCAAAAGGAGTGTCTCGGTGGGGAATAAAAGGGCCGATTCCGCACATCTGCGGCTTGAATTCTTCAATGAATTTCAAATCCTCGGCAAGATTTTTGACCGTTTGAAACGGTGAACCGACCATAAAACCGCATCCGGTTTGAAAACCGATTTTTTTAAGATTATTCAGACATTCCATGCGGTTCACAAATGACATTTCGGGCGGATGAAGCTTTTCATAATGCGATTTATTTGCCGTTTCATGGCGCAACAGATATCTGTCAGCTCCTGCCTCAAAAAGCTTCTTATAACTTTCAGCGCTCCGTTCACCGAGAGAAAGCGTTACGGCGCTTCCGGGGCATTCGGATTTAACTGTTTTTATCAACTCGCAAATATAATCATCGCTGAAATACGAATCTTCTCCGCCTTGAAAAACAAAAGTGCGAAAGCCGAGCGAATAACCCTCACGGCAGCAATCAAGGATCTGCTCCGCATTCAGTCTGTAACGCTCGCACTTTTTATTGCTTCGCCTTATTCCGCAATAAAGGCAGTCGTTTCTGCAGATATTTCCGACTTCAACAAGCCCTCTTATATAAACGGAATTCCCGTATATTTCTTTTCGAACTTTTACCGCTTTTTCGGCAAGAATCCGAGCGGTTTCGGGCGATCTTGATTCAATCAGCCGTTCATATTCTTCTACGGTCAGCGAATGAGTTTTCTCTAATTTTTCTATTAAATCAATCATTGAAAATTTTATTTGAATAAGCCGTCTTAACGCTTATTCCGTCAAGCTTTCCGATTTTTCCCGTAAGCTCCGAAATCGTATCCTGCGAAGCATCAACGGCAATGCTGACAACGTTGATGTTGCGCTCTCTGTAAGGTAAGCCCATTCTGCCGATGATGATATCGCCGTAGCTGTGAAGCAAGGAATTCAGCTTTTCAACGGAATCGGTGTTCTCAACGATAATTCCGATAACCGCAATTCTTCTTTCCATAAATTATTCCTCCTAAAAAAATAAACCGCACCCGAAAGGCGCAGTTATCCCGTAAAAAACAATATCTGCACCTTTCACTCGGACAAAAACCGTCAGTCCTTATGTCGGGAGTTGAAACAATTATAATTGATAAATAACAATTTGTCAATAATTATCATATTAACTAATTGATTTTTAATAAAAAAAGTGTTAAACTGTTGCACGGTTTCAGAAACACACAAGGAGCACTTACGCATGAAAAAGAACAGTGAAAACAAAGTGATTTTTATTTGCTGGCTCGCCTACACAGCCGCATATGTCGGCAGATTGAATTTCAGCGCATCAATTGTCGGAATCATTGCAGACCTCGGAGCAACAAAAGCGCAGGCAGGGCTTGTAAGCTCTTGTTTTTTCTTCGCTTACGGAGCAGGTCAGCTTGTTAACGGCATCCTTTCAAAGAGATACAACACAAAAATAATGGTTTTTATCTCCCTTGCATGTTCTGCGGTTCTTAATATCCTTATGCCGCTTTTCGGGGATATTTCGGCAATGAAATACATCTGGCTTCTGAACGGTGCATTTCAGTCAATTCTTTGGAGCTCTCTGATAAAAACAATTTCGGGCTTTGTTTCAGACAAAAAGCTTCCCGGAGCAATTCTTGCAATGAGTACAACGGTTGCCGCTGGCACATTCGCCGCTTACGGCATTTCCGCTCTTTCAATCAAATTGGGGTTCTGGCAGGCTTCGTTTTATTCGGCAGCGGTAATTCTTATTGTATCATCAGCCTTGTGGCTTGTTCTCTATGAGAATCCGTCCGTGATCAAATCGGAAATTCAGGCAACTAAAAAAGAAGCAAAATCAAAAATTGCCAAGCCCGTTCTTGCGGCGCTTATTACAACCGCTCTTGCAGGAGTTGCGGGAAGCTTCATAAAAGACGGCATCAACACCTGGGTTCCGTCAATATTGCTTGAAGAGTTTGACTTCACGCCGTCAATCTCAATTATGCTCACTCTCCTGCTTCCGCTTGTTTCAACTCTCGGTGCGGCTGTCGTTAAAAAAATACACGAGAAAATGTTTTCTCATTCTGCAATGAACATGATTTTCTTTTCTTTCTCTGCCGCTCTCTGCTTCGGAATACTGCTTTCATTGAAGATTCACAGCGTTGTTGCAATAATGGCTTGCTTTATTCTTGTTGCGTGCCTGATGTCGATGATTAATAATGTTATAACAAGCATGTTCGCCCTTGATTACAGAAATGTTCTTGACGCAGGCTTTGCGGCGGGGCTTCTGAACACCTTCTGCTATATCGGCAGCACCGTAACCTCCTACACTCTCGGTGCAGTATCACAAACAAAAGGCTGGAATGCAGTTTTTATTCTGATGCTTACCGTCAGCATTGCGGCGATTGCCGTTTGCGCCGTCGGATTGACTGCGGAAAAATCAAAAAAGCATGAACACGGAAAGGAGCGTAATGATGTTCAGATTTGACAGCGATTACCTTGAGGGCGCTCATCCTCTGATTATTAAAAAGCTTGCAGAAACAAACCTTGAGCAAACTATCGGTTACGGCTGTGATCCTCACTGCGAAAGAGCGACAAAGCTTATTAAAGAAGCATGCAAAGCTCCCGAAAGCGATGTTCATTTTCTTGTCGGAGGCACTCAGACCAATACAACGGTTATTTCAGCCGTTCTTCGCCCGCATCAGGGCGTTATCTGCGCCGAAACAGGGCATATTAATGTTCACGAAAGCGGTGCAATCGAAGCAACGGGTCATAAGGTGTTGGCTCTACCCTCTTCTGACGGAAAGTTGACGGCGGAAAATATAAAAAATTGTTACGAATCCCATTGGAATGACCCGAATCACGAGCATATGGTTCAGCCTGCAATGGTTTATATTTCTTTCCCAACCGAGAAAGGAACATTATATTCAAAATCCGAGCTTTCAGAAATATTTTATGTCTGCAGGGAATGCGGAATGATTCTCTACATTGACGGAGCAAGGCTCGGCTACGGGCTTGCCGCAGACGGCTGTGACCTTTCCCTGCCCGATATTGCGGCTTTGTGCGATGCGTTCTATATCGGCGGCACAAAGGTCGGCGCACTTTTCGGCGAAGCTCTCGTTATATGCAACAACAGTCTGAAAAAGGATTTCAGATATTTTATCAAGCAAAAGGGCGGTCTGCTTGCAAAAGGCAGGTTGCTCGGAATTCAGTTTGAAACGCTTTTTGAAGACGGACTTTACAATGAAATTTCCGTTCATGCAATAAATTCGGCAAAAAGAATCAAAAAAATCTTTGAAAAACACGGATGCCGCTTTCTCTCGGAATCCGAAACCAATCAGCAGTTCCCGATTCTCAAAAATTCCGAAATTGAAAAGCTGTTAAGTGAGTTTTCATTTGAAACATGGTGTGAAATAAACGAAGATGAGAGCGCAGTCCGCTTCTGTTCAAGCTGGGCAACAACCGACGAAAGCCTTGACGCTCTTGAAAAAGCGGTAGATAATTTATAAAACATTGAAATCAGCTGTCAGATATTTTAGAAAATAAAAGAGGTAACACAAATGGTTGTATTTTTGCTTGTCCTTTTAATATGTTGTCTATTCGGAATTAAATTTGCTTCCGGCAAAGGCTTTTCGGACTATATGTCGCCGCAAAAAAGCGGCGCAATTAAAGGAATATTCACGGTTATCGTGCTTTTTTCTCATGTCAGAAAATTTATTGATCTCGACAAAACTCCTTTGAATCTTCCTTACGGTAAATTTCTCAGCTTTCTCGGTCAGCTTATGGTCGTTATGTTTCTTTTTTATTCGGGATACGGAATCATGCTCGGCTTGCAGAAAAAAGACGGTTATCTTAAATCTCTGATCACAAAAAGGACACCTAAAGTCATTCTGCATTTTGACATTGCGGTTCTTTGCTATTTTATCTCAAATACCATTCTCGGGAACCGCTATCCCATCAAGAAACTGCTCCTTGCATTTATCGGAGTTTCGGATGTCGGAAATCCGGCATGGTTTATATTTACAACGGTGGTACTATATCTTATAACATTTATTTCTTTTGTTATTGCTCGAAAAAAACCGGTTGCGGGAACAATAATAACAACACTGTTGACTGCCGCCGCATATGTTGCTTTATTTGTCTGGAAAGGAAAAAGTCATTGGTGGTATGACACAATGCTTTGCTTCCCTCTCGGAATGTGGTATGCACTCGCAAAACCAAAAATCGACAAGCTGTTGCTGGAAGATTTCAACAAATGGTTCTTCGCTGTCTCATCAACGGGAATTGCATTCTTTTTCCTCAAATATGTAATGAAAAATTACGGCTTAAATATGTATTGTTTTGTTCCTGCCGCATTGCTTTTTGCTCTGTTTATTACATTCCTTTCAATGCGTATCAGCGTCGGGAACAAGGTTTTGAACTGGTTCGGAAATCACATATTCAGCATGTATATTCTTCAATACATTCCGATGAATATTTATAAACATTTCGGGCTGAATAATTATCCCGTTCTCTTTACGCTTTGTACTTTTGCTACGGTTGTTCTCGTTGCAACGGTTTTTGAAATATTGATGAATAAGCTTGATGTAGCCCTGAAATTATCGAACAAAAAGGCATAAAAGCACCTCATATCCGAGATTCTTGCCCGGATATGAGGTGCTTTTTTAATCTTTTAACGGCACATTCATTATTTTTATCAAGAAATCATTTAACGGTTTAAAAGACAATAAAACTGTTGTTACAACCGAAAGCGGAATTATCATCCACTCTGAATATCGGGGAATTATGCTTTCAAAAAACGAAATGACATTCAACTTATTGAAAAACAGGAACAGAATAATATAATGGAAAACATAAACCGAAAGCGTTCTCTGACCAAATTTTGCGACTTTTCCGAGTTTGTTTTTTTGAGGAATCAAAGCAATAACGGAGCCGCCGACAAGCAAAACAACAAGATAATAAAGCAATCTGATTACAGCGCCCATCAACGAATCAACGCCGATTTCGTGGAAAGAGCATGTTCCGGTAACCAAAGGACGAAGCCAATAAATATCTTCACTTTTTGTAAAAACTACAATTCCGAACAATAAAATGATTATCGGTGCCGCCGCTTTTAAGATCTTTTTTGAAAAAAATTCTTCAACGGTATCTCGTTCAAGGCAATAGCCGAGAAAGAAAAACGGATAGAGCACAATAAGCCTTGATAAGCTCAAAAACGAGCCGAGCGAGTTATCAAACCCCGCAAAGCATGCAAGAAATGCCGAAAAAACCAGCACAAACTTCGGAGAAATGTTTTTGATTAACATTGTTATCATAACGGATAAAGCCAAGACAAGTAAATACCAAGAAAATCCGTCTCCGTAAAAGAGCCTGAACTGCGGATTCTGACCGTCAATCATTTTAAGAGAAAACTCTATGGCTTTCATAAAAAGAAACAGAATCAAGTATCCGAATATTTTTTCTTTTCTTTTTTCATTTATTGTCCTTTTTGCAAACAAGCCGGAAACAAAGAAGAAAACGGGCATATGAAAAGTATAGAGGAACAAATATAACGCCCTCATGCTTTCGCACTTATTGGTATAATAATCCGCCATATGACCGAGAACAACGAGAAATATCAGCAATAATTTAAGAATATCCCAGCTTTGGCTTCTTTGCTTTAAATCAGTTGAATTCAACGGCTATTCATCTCCCGCTTTTCAGAGCATCATACAGCCCTTTGCAATGTTCACTTTTGCTGATAAAGAATCTGCTCATTCTTTCATCATAAATCGGTTTTGATTTAAAATCATTTCCGAAAATATCTTCAAGTGCTTTCAGAAGCTCGTCAGCCGTTTGAGTAACCTCGCCAAAACCATCTTCAAGAGGCAGATCGAGCTTATAATAAGTGTGGGTCACTCCTGCCTTGAAGAGCTCATAATCGGGAACAAAATAAATAATCGGACGGTGAAGATAGACAAAATCAAATACTATTGACGAATAATCCGTTATCATTAACGCATATTTTTGCATTTCAACCGTTTCATTCATTATATTTACTCTCGGATTGTTTATCGTAAAGCAATGATCATACGGGCTGAAAATGGGGTGATTCTTGAAATCAAGAGTCAAATCGTATTTTTCGAGAAGCTCGGCGAGCTTTTCGGAATTCAAAAATTCATTGATCCGGTTAAAGAAAGGCGAAGCAAGGAATTTATCCTCAAATAAGTCACGGGTGTTGTTGACATAGTCACCGATAAGATTCTTTCGCCACGAAGGAGAAAACAAGATTCTGTTCTCATGCTTTTTTGACATATCTATCGAATCAAATCTCGGCATTCCCGTCGGAATAAGATCCTTTTCTTTGAAATTATAGATTTCTTTGAAATTCTTGATTTCGAATTCAGAGGATACAACAATCTTGTTAACATTAGCTCTTTCTTTTGAATAAAGCAACGGCAGATTTGCATGAAGGATTCCGTGCTGAAGATAAATAACTTCATAATCCGTTATATCGGAATACCATTTCAGCGGCATATCTCCGAAAGGAGAAATAATTGAAACGGAATTGAAAGAAGTTAAAATCTTTTTGCAATTCAGGAATAACAGTTTATGCTTTATGCTTTTGAATTCAACAAGATTGGCTCTTTGCTTTGAATTGAAATATTTTGAACGGTCTTTTAAACCGTCAATAATATAATATCTTTCAACTCCGTCATCAATTGAAAAATCATGCAAAAACTGATAGTATGCGTTATCAAAAATATTTTCTCTGTCGCAATAAATCCAGATTTCTTTCTCTCGCTTGTATTTTCGGGCGATTTTCCGATAAGCCAAAGCCCTTTTATTCTCGGCTTTTACAACATTATCGGCAAAAGCGGTATATTCCGCAATTGCAGCCGGGTTATCCTTTTCTATTCTGAAATAATCTGATTTGGCTTTATACTCAACAGAATAATCATTGCATGCCGTTTTATACTTTGAGCCGTTAACACAGCAAAGATATCCGAAGATGATTCTCGGTGTTATTATAAAGCCGTTAATCTCCATGCCGAACATAAAGGCGTTTTGGTCTTCAAGCTCAATTTCAAAATCAAAACCGCCGAAAGAATTTGTCTTCGTTCTGCTCTTATAATAGCTTAAAACCGTTTCTTTCAATTGAATTATGTGTTTTTCGTTATGTATATCAGTATAGTAAAAATCTATGTCTTTAAAACTGAAGAAAGAATTCTTTATATATCCCGCAATGCAGAATTTGTTATCATGAACTTTAAGCGTGTTAAAAACAACGGTATAATTCTGTGACAGCCAAAGAGAATCATCGCCGTAAACGCTGAAAGAATTGCTGTTAAATACGCAATTCCCCTTTTCACCTTTCAATCTCATCAGATATTCAACATGGAACGGATCAATATAAATTGAATTGCAAATTATATTATTGTTAACACGGTTCAGAATTTCTCGGAGCTTTTCAAGCTGTCTGCTCTCGGTTTCGCTGTCAATATGGCAGACAAGAGTATCGGATGTGATTCTCCAACTGAGATTATATATAACAAGAGCCTGTGCGACGGGATGATTTATTCTATCTCCGTCATATGTAAAATCCAACAATTTTTCAAGGAAAGATGTGTATTGTTCAAAGCAATAATAAGGATTATTCATCGTTGAACTTGCTGAATTGGAATGACGGTAATAAGTGTACTCGGCATCTTTTACAAAACCAAACTTTTGCTTTTTCATCATCCATGAAAAGATAAAAAACTGATCCTCTCCGAGAGAAAGCGATTCATCAAAAAGAATCATTTCGTCTCCGGGAAGATTTTTAACGCAGATGTTCATTGTTGTTTGAAGCGTTCTCGGCTCCATGTCATAAATTCCGTCCTGCGTCAGATAATCATATCTTCTGTGCGTCGTTAAAACGCCTTTTTCGCTGAGATAATTAATGGTATATGTAACAATATCGGTTTCGGAATAATGTTCTTCAAAGAAATTATATACCGATTCAAAAGTGTTCGGAGACAAAGTATCATCGGAATCAAGAAATAAAATATATTTTCCTTGAGCAAGTTCAATTCCTTTATTCCTTGCGCTTGAAACTCCGCCGTTTTCTTTTTCAAAATATACTACATTTTTCTCTCTCGTGAAGCTTTCGCAGATTTCTCCGCTGCTGTCAGTTGATCCGTCATTCACAAAAATAATCTGATATTCATCGGAGCTCATAGTCTGAGCATGAAGACTTTTAAGGCAGTTTTCAAGAAATTTTTCGCAGTTATAAACAGGGATAACAACCGAAATTTTAAACTTATAATTCAAAGCAAAAACACATCCGTTAATATTTTTAAATTTTCATATAACAATTTTTTATAATTCTACACTAAAAACTTCAAAAAATCAACACTCAAATCGGTAAATGTAGTATTATTTATTTGTTGCTTAATCTTTATTGACATTATTCTCTTTAAAGTGTATTATTAAATAAACGATTAAGGAGGTTGAGCATGACCAGATTTGACGGCGCAAAAGAAATATATTCGGCTTACGGAATCGACGCAGAAAAAGCGATTGAAGCGCTCGGCAATGTTACCGTTTCCGTTCATTGCTGGCAGGGCGACGATGTCGGAGGCTTTGACAGCCCCGAGGCTCTTTCCGGCGGTATTCAGACAACGGGCAATTATCCCGGCAAGGCAAGAACGCCCGATGAGCTTATGGCAGACATTGACAAGGCGTTCAGCCTTATTCCCGGCAAAAAGAAATTGAATCTTCACGCAAGCTATGCGATTTTTGACGGTGAAAAAGCAGACAGAGACGCTCTGAGACCCGAGCATTTCAAGAAATGGGTTGACTTTGCAAAAGAAAGAGGAATCGGTCTTGATTTCAATCCGACTTTCTTTTCTCACCCAATGGTTAAGGACGGGCTTACCCTTTCTTCACCCGATGAAGCGGTTCGCTCCTTCTGGGTTGAACACGGCAAACGATGCATTGAGATTTCGCAGTATTTCGCCGAGGAAACAGGCGTTCCCTGCGTTATGAACATATGGATTCCCGACGGTTGCAAGGATATTCCCGCTGACCGTCTCTCCCCTCGCCTGCGTTTCAAAAAATCGCTCGATGAAATTCTTTCCGTTCCCTATGACAAGAGCAAGGTTTATGTTACCCTTGAATCAAAGGTTTTCGGCATCGGCGTTGAATCCTACACTGTCGGTTCGGCTGAATTCTGCCTGAGCTACTCCGCCAAAAACGGAATAGTTCCGCTTATGGATAACGGTCATTATCATCCCACAGAGCTTGTTTCCGATAAAATATCGGCATTGCTCGCTTTTAACGATAAAATAGCTCTCCACATAACAAGAGGCGTTCGTTGGGACAGCGACCATGTTGTTCTTCTCGACGATGAAACAAAAGAGATTGCAAAAGAAATAGTCAGAAATGACGCTCTCGGCAGAGTGTTCATTGCCACCGATTATTTTGACGCTTCAATCAACAGAATCAGCGCATGGGTAACGGGCGTTCGCAGCGTTCAGAAGGCTTTGCTTTTTGCAATGCTTCAGCCTTGTGAAAAAATGAAAGAGCTTCAGGATAAATCCGATTTTACTCAGCTTATGGTTCTCAGCGAAGAAATGAAAATGATGCCTTTCGGAGATATCTGGAACGAATATCTTTCAAGACAGGGCGTTGAAGCCGATTACTTCGGCAATATCAAGGAATATGAAAAGAAAGTTTTGGTGAACAGAAAATGAAAAACATAACGGACGCACCCTTTGTCAAGGGTATGTGCAAAGCAACCGCAAATATGTATCGCATGGGTTGGGACGAAAGAAACGGCGGCAACATCAGCATGATGCTTGATAACGATGAGGTTTCGGAATATCTCGACATTAACAAGCCGATAAGAACCATTCCCATGGGCTTTGACGCAAAGGTTCTTATTGGAAAAATCTTCATCGTAACCGGCACGGGTAAATACTTCAAGAATGTTGAGGACGACCCCGAAAATAATCTCGGCATAATCAGAATTGCCGAGGACGGCGTTAACGCCGAGCTTCTTTGGGGCTACAGCGACGGCGGCAGACCGACTTCCGAGCTTCCCGCTCATCTCATGAGCCATATTTCAAGGCTTTCAAAGAATCCCGAAAACAGAGTTATCATGCACAGCCACCCGACAAATACGCTTGCAATGACTTATGTTCATGAATTGAGTGAAAAGAAATTCACCCACTCTCTTTGGGAAATGTGCACCGAATGCATGGTTGTTTTCCCCGACGGAATCGGCGTTCTTCCCTGGATGGTCTGCGGCACAAACGAAATCGGCATTGCAACTGCCGAGAAGATGAAAGAATTCCGCCTCGTTATCTGGGGTCAGCACGGCATTTACGGCTGCGGCAAGGATCTTGACGAAGCTTTCGGTCTTATAGAAACCGTTGAAAAAGCGGCTCAGCTCTATATGATGACCGCTCACCTGCCCAGAGTCAACACAATAACAGACCCCGACCTTGTTGAAATCGCAAAGGCTTTTGGTCTTCTTGATGTTTACAGAAAAGATTTTCTTAATCTTTAATTAAAATAAAAAATCATTTTGGAGGTAATAAAAATGGCAAACAGATTTGTACTTAACGAAACTTCTTATCACGGCAAGGGCGCAATCAACGCCATCGCTGACGAAGTAAATGCAAGAGGCTTCAAAAAGGCTCTTGTATGCTGTGACCCCGACCTTATCAAGTTCGGCGTTGCAGACAAGGTTTTCAATGTTCTCAAGGGTGCCGGTATCGCATATGATGTTTACAGCGAAATTCAGGCAAACCCGACAATCGAGAATGTTCAGAACGGCGTTAAAGCCTTCAAAGAAAGCGGAGCAGACTGCATCATCGCTGTCGGCGGCGGTTCATCAATGGACACCGCAAAGGGTATCGGCATTATCATTGCAAACCCCGAATTTGCCGATGTCCGTTCTCTTGAGGGCGTTGCACCCACAAAGAACAAGAGCGTTCCCATCATTGCCGTTCCCACAACCGCAGGCACAGCCGCTGAGGTTACAATCAACTATGTTATCACAGACAGCGAAAAGAACAGAAAAATGGTCTGCGTTGATGTTCACGACATCCCCGTTGTTGCGGTTGTTGACCCCGACATGATGTCAACAATGCCCGCTTCACTCACCGCCGCAACAGGCATGGACGCTCTCACTCATGCAATCGAAGGCTATATCACAAAGGGCGCATGGGAAATGAGCGACATGTTCCACCTCAAGGCAATTGAAATCATTTCAAACAGCCTCAGAGGCGCAGTTGCCAACACGGCAGAAGGCAGAGAGGGCATGGCTCTCGGCCAGTATGTTGCAGGCATGGGCTTCTCAAATGTCGGCCTCGGCATTGTTCATTCAATGGCTCACCCGCTCGGCGCACTTTATAACACACCTCACGGCGTAGCAAACGCAATCATTCTTCCGACCGTTATGGAATACAATGCTCCCGCAACAGGCGACAAATACAGAGACATCGCAAAAGCAATGGGCGTTGAGGGAACAGACGCAATGAGCATTGAAGAAGCAAGAAAGGCAGCAATTGACGCTGTTAAGCAGCTTTCAAAGGATGTCGGAATTCCTGCTGACCTTAAAGAAATCGTTAAGCCCGAGGATGTTCCGTTCCTTGCTCAGTCTGCATATGACGACGCCTGCCGCCCCGGTAATCCCAGAGACACGAGCGTTGAAGAAATCACCGAGCTTTATAAATCACTCATCTGATAAAGGAAGATAATTTTGCGCCTTGAAGAAAAGCTGAAAAAACTTGACAGATATCCGTTTCACATGCCGGGTCACAAGAGAAACGGGGATTTTTCAATCCCCTGCTCCGACATCGACATAACGGAAATTGACGGCTTTGACAATCTGCACAATGCCGAGGGGATTCTCAAAGATATTGAAACAGAGCTTTCAAAGCTTTACGGAAGCAAGAGAAGCTTTATGCTTGTCAACGGCTCAACCTGCGGAATTCTTGCCTCGATTTTTGCACTTTGCGATTGCGGCGACAAAATTATCATTGCAAGAAACTGTCACAAAAGCGTATATAATGCCTGCTATCTGCGCCGCCTGAGAGTTGAATATATTTATCCGACTCAAACGCCGTTCGGCTGCGGCGCAGTAACGCAGGAGGATATTGACACGGCAATCGCCGAAAATCCCGACGCTAAAGCCGTTGTTATAACTTCTCCAACCTATGAGGGAATAATTTCAAGAGTTAAATGCAAAATTCCGCTTTTGGTTGACAGCGCACACGGCGCACATCTCGGCTTTTCTCCCCTTTTTCCTCAAAGAATGAGCGGAGACATAACCGTTCAGTCGCTCCACAAAACCCTGCCTGCTTTGACTCAGACTGCGGTGCTGAATGTTTATAATCCGAAGCTTGAACCGAAGATAAAAAAATATATTGACATGTTTGAAACAAGCTCTCCGAGCTATGTTCTGATGAACAGCGTCTCAAGATGTGCATTTTTCTTGGAAAGTTCCGTGGAAAATTACAAGGAATTTTCCGCAAGGCTTGACAGAGTGTATGAAACGCTTGAAAACTGCCGTAATCTGATCTTTTGCAACGAAAAGACAAATGGTGGTTTTGAGCAGGACAGATCAAGAATAGTAATCGGTTCTTCAAAAGAGATTTCGGGCGTTGAGCTTGCGGAAATGCTCCGCAAAGATTATTCAATCGAGCCAGAAGCCGTAACCTCGGATTATGTTATCCTGATTTCAACCGTCTGCGATACGGACGAGGGCATCAATCTGCTCTGCAAGGCGATAAAAGAAATCAATTCCCGAATTGATTCGATTGGCAATAAATCAGAAAAAACTGATTGCTGCAGCATCATCTGCGAAAAAAGTTTTGAGACATGGGAAACCGAAAGTGTTATCCCCACCCCTTTTAATGAATGTATCGGGAAGGTCTGCGGCGAATTCATCTATGCTTATCCCCCGGGAATTCCGATTATTGCTCCGGGAGAAATAATAAGCGGTGAAATTCTCGCCCGAATCTTGAATTTGGGCAAAAAAAATGTCAATTTGATTTCGGACGGAAATTTACTGCCTCATCAAATATTGACAAAAGCATAATATTGATGTAAAATATATAAAACAATCCACGAAAAGAGGTGCCGGAAACATGAAAAGAATCAACACTCTTAATTCAAGAAACCTTTGCGAATCAGCAAAGAAAGGCGGCTGCGGTGAGTGCCAGACTTCCTGCCAGTCAGCAAGCAAAACTTCTTGCTCTGTTGCAAACCAGAAGTGCGAGCAGATTAAGAAATAAAATTTCGATTTAAGCGCACATGTTTTGTGTGGCTGATTCGGAAAATCAACGGCAAAAATCGGCGGGATTCACCCGCCTTTTTTGTTGCCGAAACGGAGAAATAATTATGATTCACGCATATAAAATGAACGGATACAATATTATTATCGACCAGAACAGCGGCTGTGTTCACTCGGTTGATGAGGTTGCGTTTGACATTATCACCATGTATGAAAACACGCCCAAGGACGAAATAAAGTCGGTAATTCTCAATAAATATTCGGGCAAAGACGATGTTAACGAAAAAGACATTGAAGAATGCTTTGAGGACATCGAAACGCTGATTGAACAAGGCAGGCTTTTTTCAAAAGACAGCTTTGAAGATGCCGCCAAGGATTTCAAACGCCGTCAAGGCGTTATTAAGGCTATCTGCCTGCATGTTGCCCACGATTGCAACCTTGCCTGCAAATACTGCTTTGCGGGCAAAGGCGAATATGACGGCAAAAGAGAGATAATGAGCTTTGAGGTCGGCAAGCGTGCGCTTGATTTTCTGATTGAAAACAGCGGAGACAGGCACAACCTTGAGGTTGACTTCTTCGGCGGTGAACCCCTGCTCAATTGGGAGGTCTGCAAAAAGCTTGTCGCCTACGGCAGAGAGCGTGAAAAGGAATGCGGCAAAAACTTCCGCTTTACTCTCACAACAAACGGAATACTTGTTAACGATGAAGTTATCGACTTCTGCAACAAGGAAATGAGCAATGTTGTTCTTTCTCTTGACGGAAGAAAAGAAACTCACGACAGACTCCGCACAAGCTGCAACGGCAAAGGCTCTTATGACCTTATTATTGATAAATTCAAGAAGTTTGCAGAAGCGAGAAATCAGCAGAATTATTATATGCGCGGAACTTACACTCATTATAACACCGATTTTTCAAAGGATATTCTTCATATGGCGGATCTCGGATTCAAGGAGCTTTCGATTGAACCCGTTGTCTGCGAAAAGAGCGAAAGCTACGCCCTGCGGGACGAAGATCTGCCGATTCTGAAAGAACAGTATGAAAATCTTGCAACAGAAATGCTGAAAAGATACAGAAACGGTAGTGGCTTCACATTTTATCACTACATGATAAATCTTGAAAGCGGACCTTGCATTGTCAAGCGTGTTTCAGGCTGCGGAGTCGGCACGGAATATATGGCGGTCACTCCGAGCGGTGACCTCTACCCCTGCCATCAGTTTGTCGGAGACGAAAAATTCCTGCTCGGCAATGTTTTTGACGGAGTTAATAACAAAGAAATTCTCAAAGAGTTTGAGCAATGCAATGTCTACAGTCACAAGGAATGCAAAGACTGCTTTGCAAAGCTCTATTGCAGCGGCGGCTGTGCGGCAAACGCATATCACAGCACGGGCAAGGTTAACGGCATTTATGAATTCGGCTGTGAGCTTCACAGAAAAAGAATTGAATGCGCCATCATGCTGAAGGTTGCCGAAGCCGAAGAAGGCTTAAAGGTTGAATATTGATTAATTAGCGTCTGACTTGACAAAAGCCGGCTTTCATGATAATATCAGTTAGCAATTGCACCTGTGGCGGAATTGGCAGACGCGCCGGATTTAGGATCCGGTATCTTCGATGTGCAGGTTCGACCCCTGTCAGGTGCACCATAACCGGACACCGATTTTAATACAAAGCGTATTGAAGTGGATGTCCGGCTTTTTATTTGTCTTGTGGAATTATGAAAATGTGAAATGGCTCGACAAGCCGGAATTTGTGCGTTTAAAGATACAATCCGTCTGCTTACCAATCCTCCGTCACGGCTTACGCCGTGCCACGCTGACAGCGCCGTCCCCCTTTGTCTGCTTCGCAGACATTTCCCCCGCACTGCGGGGGAATCGACCTTTGCCAAAGGAGGCTAACGAAGCAACAGCCCATTGCGTGGGCTCCTTAGAAAAGGAGCTGCCCGTAGGGCTGAGGATTGGTAAGGTACGGATAAATGAATAATTATTGATTTCGGAACGCCGAGGACGGCGTTCCCTACCTAAAAAACCATATATATCAACAATTCTACGCAAGTGAT
>JAEDKI010000156.1 GCA_016295895.1 Clostridiaceae bacterium
ATCCCTGCGCGACCTCCTGAGATGAAAGCGGAGTGCCGCAGCGCGGGCAGTAGGGAACAATCTTGAAGCCCTTATAGAGCAGACCCTTGTTCCAAATCTCTTTCAGCGACCACCATACGGATTCGATATAGCTGTTGTGATAGGTAACATAGGGGTCGTCCATATCAGCCCAGAAGCCGACCGTGCCTGAGAAATCCTCCCACATGCCCTTATATTTCCAAACGCTTTCTTTGCAAAGCTTGATAAAAGGCTCAAGACCGTATTTTTCAATCTGATCCTTGCCGTTGATGCCGAGCAGCTTTTCAACCTCAAGCTCAACGGGCAGGCCGTGAGTGTCCCAACCTGCTTTTCTCGGAACCATGTTGCCCTTCATGGCGTGATATCTCGGAATCATATCCTTGATAACACGGGTGAGAACATGGCCGATGTGAGGCTTGCCGTTGGCGGTCGGCGGGCCGTCATAGAAAGTATAGGTCGGGCAGCCTTCTCTTTCTTCAATGCTTTTCTCGAATATATGATTTTCTTTCCAGAATTCCTGCACAGCCTTTTCACGGCTGACAAAATCAAAATTCGACGAAACCTTTTCGTACATTTTGAATTCCTCCGATTTATGAATAATTAGAATAATTGATTGCTGATTTGCGGCGCAAAAAAATCCCTGCCCCGAACGGGACAAGGAACAACCTTGCTTAACCACCCATTACATAACCCGATCTTTATGCGCCCGATAACGGCGGACTGCCGACAAAGCCTACTTGCAAAAGGCGTTCGGTTTGCGATTCGGGAGTGATTTTCACTATTGCGGCAGACGGTGCGTTCCCACTATCCGCACCTCACTTGGTCTGCGCCCTGCAAAGGCTACTGTCTCCGTCATAATCTTTCAAGATGACAATATTTATATTTTTAATTAAAAACAGTATATCACACACTTTCGTGCTTGTCAAGAAAATCAAGCGCTTTTTCGGAGATTACAAATCAAAACCGATATGTGCTCAATAACTCTGAGCGTCATATCGGTTATTTTCAGATGTTTTTACAGAATAATCCGTGCTTTGTGCAGTGCCACAGCAGTATACCGTGGCCTCTTTTGGGGAAACGGACCTGCAATTCCCATTCGGGATAGGTTTTGAAAATCTTGATTTCGCCCGATGATGCAAATGCGACAAATGATATATAGTGGTCTTTTTCCATTTCGTGCTTTGACGAAATAAACCAATCGTTTTCAATAACCTCTGCCGTGATTTCGTGGCAGGGATCAGCTTTCTGAGCCTGAAGCGGCAAAAGCTTTCTGCCGCAGCATGAAACCGTGGCGTTGCCCGTTGAAATCACAAGATTGCCGCATACGGGGCAGACATAACAGCTTGATTTCTTCATGTTTCCGCTGACGAATGTGTTGGTCTGCAAGCCGCCGCTCAGAATTTCTTCAATATTTACCCCGAGAATGTCGGAGAGCGAGCCGAGCAGAGAAATATCGGGGCAGCCTCTGCCCGTTTCCCATTTTGAAACCGTTCTGTCAGAGACGGAAAGAAGCTCCGCAAGAGCCGATTGAGTCAAGCCTTTTTCGGTTCTGAGAGTGCGGATGAGCGCACCGATTTCCGAGTTGTTCATGTTAATCATCCTTTCGCCCTCTATTTTAGCGTTATTCCGACGCAAATGCAACATACTCTGCGTAGAGTACCCGAAAAGAAAAAGGCTTGCGCCGAAAAACGCAAGCCGTAATATTCATAAAGATTATGCTTCAACCGTTTCTTTTTCTTCCGCAGGTTCCTCGGAGGATTCTTCTTTCTTTTCTTCGGGAGGAATGTTAACGGGGCTGAGAGCAACGGCGAGATTGACCGCCGCTGAGAGCAGGAACAGCGCAGCGCTGACGAAAATTCCCCAGCTCGGGCTGCAGCTTACTGCGTCGGCAAGAGTGCTTGCCTGAAGCATTGAAGAAAAGCTGTTGAAGCAGATTGCGCTTGAGAACATCATAAGACCCGCAACAAGGTTTGTAATAAACAGACCCTTGCTGTTGAGCTTCTTGAAGTTGAGAAGCAAAAATACAAGGCTGACAAGCAAAGAAAGCGTGCTGAAAACAACAAACAGAAGCGAAAGCAGGAATCTCAGCGAAGCGGCGCCGATGATTTCCGAGCCGGGTGCTTTCAAAATGCCCAATATGTCAAATTTCATGAGATTCATGACAAGCGTTATCAGATTGAGCGTGAATTTTTCTTCACAGAACGGAATTGAAACTGCGAGAGAGCCGAGGGGGAGCAGGAGCGAGAAAAGGGGGAGAACGCTGATGGGAATTCTTGCGATTCTCAGCTTTGTTCCCGCAAAGGAATATTTGAATCTGCGCATTGCCTCGTGGAGCTTTGCGAACGCCGCTTCGGCGGCGATTGAATCCTCCTCAAGCCGTCTTTCCCAATCGTAATTGGCTATGTTAACTCCGCAGTCGGGGCATTCGGCCTTGACATTCCAGATATGAAGCTTTCTTCCGCATTTCGGACATTTTGCCATAAAATCACACCTTTTACAACAGAATGAATATGTAATTTATTTTATACGCTTTTGGCGAAAGTGTCAAGTCTTATTATTGACCGTAGTAGGCTTTTTCGCCGTGCTTTCTGAAATAATGCTTATTTATAATATTTTCGTTTGCTTGGCGGGCGTTCATGGTCTTGCTCAGATATGCCATTTTGGCAACTTCTTCAAGGATTGCGGAGTTTTCCGCCGCCTTGAGTCCGTTTTTGCCCCAGGTGAACGGGCCGTGGGAATGAACCAGAACTGCGGGCACGGCGTTATAATCAATGCCGCCATTTTCAAAGCATTCCGCAATGACCTTGCCGGTGTTCAGCTCATATTCGCCCTCGATTTCTTCCTTTGTCAAGTCTCTTGTGCAGGGAATTTCGCCAAAGGCAAAGTCGGCGTGGGTTGTGCCGAAAGGAGGAATGCCGCATGCCGCCTGAGCAAAGGAAACCGCAAAGGTTGAATGTGTGTGAGCAACTCCGCCGATGTCGGGGAAACGGCGGTAAAGCTCAAGATGAGTGGGCGTGTCAGACGACGGATTCAAAGCCCCTTCAACCCTTTCGCCGCTGAGATTCATAACCACCATATCGTCGGGAGACATTTTTTCATAGGGAACGCCCGACGGCTTAATGACAACAAGCCCGCTTTCACGGTCAATCTGAGAAACATTGCCCCAGGTGAAAAGCACAAGACCGTATTCAACAAGCTTCATGTTTGCTTCATATACTTCTTTTTTGATATTTTCGAGCATTGTCGTTCTCCTTACACAAAAAGTGCCGCCGCAACGGTTGAATAAACATGTGACGGGTCTTTCAGAAAATTCATTTTAAGCTGCTGTGCCTGCTCAAAATCTGCGGCATAGACCGACAGCTCCATGAGAGTTTCGCCCTTGTGATTAACCCGGAATGTGACATAATATCCGTTATCGGTCTTTTGAAAATCAACCGTGTTTTCGCCCTCACGCTTTTCAAGAAGCTGAAGCTTCAAAGCGTCGGCAAGAGCGGTTTCTTTAACCGATTTCGGAAGCTCCTGCGAAAGCTCGTCAACCGACAGCTCACCCTTGGGGGTTAAATAAACAAGAGAATCCGCACGGGTGAGATTTCCGCTTTCAATCAGCTCCTCGATAGCCTGACTTGCTTCAAAATAGTTTGCAAGCCCGTGAAGCTGAAGCGATTCAAGAAGCTTTGATTCGCTCATCGGCTCTTGCAATCGGCTGACAAGAAATGTCAGAAGCAGTTTTATCTGCGTTCTGCTGCGAAGTCCTCCGGGCTCGATCCCCTCCGAAAAGGCGTCAAATTCATTTTCAATAGACATCAATATTTCTCCCTGAGCAATTTCATTTTAAAAATAATCAGATATATTTATATTATCATACCATAAAGTGCCCGTCTTTTCAAGTGCAACGGGGAATTATTGCTCACCCGTGCGAAAAATAAAAGCCTGCAAACGGTTGAGAATGCAGGCTGTATTATGTCAATTATGCAAGTTTCATCAGCATTTCAAGAATGCGCTTGACGCAGACTTCAAGATCCGCTCTTGTCAGAACGCCTTTCTCCATTGCGGCTTTGAGGTCATCGGGATAGCCGATATGCATTTTCATGTCGTTGCCCGCAATAATCTCCTGAACGGGATCGTTTTTAACGCCCCAGTCGGTTGTAACCATGCCGTTGAAGCCCCATTCGTTTCTGAGAATGCCCGTGAGCAGCTCATAATTTTCAGAGGTGTGCTGACCGTTTATCAGATTGTATGAGGACATAAGAGTCC
>JAEDKI010000157.1 GCA_016295895.1 Clostridiaceae bacterium
CCATATGAGCGAGTTAAAATCACGATGGTATAAAGACATAAACCGTGAATGTCCGCTGGCGGAATATCCGAGACCTCAGCTTGAAAGAAAGGATTGGCTTTGCCTCAACGGCGAGTATGACTACGCCGTGACGGGCGAAAACGCCGAAAAGCCTGAAAGCTTTGACGGTAAAATTCTCGTTCCGTTTTCAATCGAGTCATCTGCTTCGGGCGTTTGCAGACCGCTCAAGCCCGAGGAGCGTTTGTGGTATCGCAGATTTTTCACTCTCGGCGAGGAATTCAAGGGCAAACGCACCATGCTTCATTTCGGTGCGGTTGATTGGCAATGCACCGTCTGGATAAACTCCGTCAAGGTCGGCGAGCATACGGGCGGCTATAACCCGTTTTCTTTCGACATCACGGACACATTGACAGACGGAGAAAACGAGCTTGTTGTCAAGGTTTATGACCCGACAGATTCGGGGCATCAGCAGAGAGGAAAGCAGGTTCACAAATCCGTCGGTTTCTGGTACACGGCAACCTCGGGAATCTGGCAGACCGTCTGGCTTGAGCCGGTTAATGACTGCCGCATCGAAAACATAAAGCTTGTTCCCAATATTGACAAGGGAGTTATCGGCGTTAAGGTTAGCCTTAACTGCGAATGCGAAGCGAAGCTTTTTGCAAAGGTTCTTGACGGAGACAAGGCTGTTTTTGACGGCGAGATACCCGAAAGCGGTCAGATACCCGTTCCGAACGCAAAGCTCTGGAGCCCCGAAGACCCGTTCCTTTATTCATTGGAATTAACGCTTGACTGCGGCGGAGAAAAAGACAAGGTTTCAAGCTATTTCGGAATGCGAAAGTTCTCGATAGTTAAGGATTCAAGCGGAATTCCGAGGCTCGGGCTGAATAATAAGCCGTATTTTCAGCGAGGCTTGCTTGACCAGGGCTATTGGCCCGAAAGCCAGCTAACCCCACCCTGCGATGAAGCTATGAGCTTTGATATTGAAGAAATGAAGAAGCTCGGCTTCAATATGATAAGGAAGCATATCAAGGAAGAACCGCTCAGGTGGTATTACCACTGCGACCGCCTCGGAATGCTCGTGTGGCAGGATATGATAAGCGGCGGTCAGTATATCGGAAACATCCTTGCGGGAGTTCTTCCGAATCTTAATATTCATGTCAAGGATAATATTTACTCAGCCTTTAAGCGTGGCAAGCCCGAATGGCGTGAAGAGTTCAGGCAGGAGCTTTTCGGAATGATTGAAAACCTGAAAAACTGCGTTTCAATCTGCTGTTGGGTTCCGTTCAACGAGGGCTGGGGTCAGTTTGACGCAAAGGAAATCGGTCTGAAGGTCAAGGAGCTTGACCCGACAAGGTTTGTTGACCACGCAAGCGGCTGGCATGACCAGAAAGGCCCCGATTTCAAGAGCGTTCACAAATATATTCTCCCCGTTCACGCTCCGACAAAGCGCAGAACAGCAGGCAGGCCGTTCGTTCTGAGCGAATACGGCGGCTACAGCTGGAATATCAAGGATCATGTCTGGAATCACGCCCGTTCGTTCGGCTACATAATGTTCCCGAACAGCGCCGCTCTGAGCAAGGCATATGCTAAGCTTCACAAAAAGCAGATAATTCCGCTGATTAAAAAAGGTCTCTGTGCAACCGTTTATACTCAGGTCAGCGATGTTGAATTTGAGGTTAACGGAATATACAGTTATGACCGTGAGGTGTTGAAATTAGACAGAGAAACCGTTATAGAGGTTAACAGAAATCTGACATTCAGATGATTTACAGAGTATGTATAAGAGGTACGGTGGCTATATGGCTGAAAATATTAACGCACGGACAAGGCTTATTTGCCTTATCGAAATATTAACCATGTATTCCGACGAGAAAAACATCATTTCAATTGATGAAATATGTGAAAAACTCGGCGAATACGGGCATGAGGTTTCTAAAAGAAACGTTCTTGCCGACATCAAGCTTATCAATTCCACTCCGATGAAAATTATCGGAGTCAACAAGCCCAAAAAAGGCTTTTATCTCGCAAAATCCTATTCGCAGGCTTCGCTTCATCTTATTCTTGAAGCGATTTTCTCCTCGGATATGCTTTCGGAAGAAGATTTTGAATATATCGAAAGCTATCTGCGGAGCAACACCTGCCTGCCGACCCTGAATCTGATTCTTGACACAACAACGAGCCTGAACTATGCTCTGCCGAAGCTTGACTATTCAACGGATGTGCTTTATAATCTCCGAATAGCAGTCAGAGATCATAAGCAGGCGAAGCTTGAGGTTTTGAGGAGCGTGCCCGAAAAGTTCTTTTCGGACGCAAAAACCGTTGAACAAATCATTGTTAATCCGATAAGAATCGTTGTTTCCAACGGCTTTCTTGCTCTTATCTGCACGAGAGCCAACAGCCCGAAAAAAGCGGAATTTATCAACCTGCCCCGAATCAAATCCGCCGATGTTCTTGAAGAAAAAGCAAGCGGATTCAGCGGAGATATACGAGCGGCGGTTAACTTCTTCGACGGCAGCCGTTCAAAGGCAAGCTTCGTGCTTGCGGATTGGCTGTTCATCCGCTTTAAGACGGAATACATTGAATTGGTCGAAAACCATTTCAACACGCCCGTCAAGTTCAGAATTGATGAGGAAGACGGATATTGCATTGCAAAAACGTTCACAGCCGTCACAAACGAGCTTATCGGCTGGCTGTTTGCACTCAGCGATAAAATCGAAGTTATAGCTCCGACTCAATTGAAAAATTTCATGGCGGAGCAAGCAAAAAAAATATAAAAGAGGTATCTCAGATGAAAAACTCAAAGAAAAGCAGGATTTTAAAACAGCTTGCAGCAATATCGCTTGCGGTCATTCTCATTTTCTCGTTCGCTTCATGCGGCAAGAATAAGGAGGGCAATAACTCAAAATACAAAGTTGTTCCCTCTGATAAAAAGGTTGCAATTCTTGTTGCTCCCGAGGCTCAGTACCCCGAGGATTACCGGGCTGCCGCAGAGCTTGCAAAGGAATATCCCGACAAGGTTGTTGTTAACGAATATGCCGACAGCCGTATTCTGAAACCCGGTGACGCCGAAATCATCACTCTTTCAAAAACCGTTGCCGCAGATGAAGAAATCGGAGCAATCGTCTACGCAAGAGCAACTCAGTTCACCGCCTACGCCATCAATGCGGCAAAAGAAATCAATCCCGATATCGTTACCGTCTGCATTGAGCCTGAAGAATCGATTGACAAAATATCCGAACTGTCTGACCTCGTTCTCTGCGCCGATTGGAGCGCAGCGGCTTCCGATATCGTTGCCGCCGCAAAAGAACAGGGTGCAAAATATTTTGTCGTTTTCTCCATTAACCGCCACATCGGCGATAATCCGCTTATCTCAGCCGAAAACGCCGCAATCGAAAAAGCCTGCAAGGAGCAGGGCTTAACCTATGTTTATGACAGTGCGGTTGACCCCATCTATTCAACGGGAATCAGCGGAGCGCAGAAATATATCAAGGAATCCGTTGCAAGACTTTACAGCAACAGCAAGATTGAAGGCTCGGATGTTGCGCTTTTCTCAACCGACAGCTCCGTTCAGTCAACCCTTGTTGAGGTTGCAAACGAAAAAGGTCTGATTTATGTCTGCCCCTCTTTCCCGACCGCATATAACGGCATCGGCGAAGTTTATGAGATTGCCGCTCCCGACAAAACAGCCGATGTTGACGCATATATCAAGAGCGCCAAGGAAGCAGTCGGCGCAGACGCTCAGGGCAAAGCAAGAATCTCTCTTTACAAATTCCCGCTTGCTTCGTCACTGCTGAAAACCGCTGTTTACGGCGCATTTGAAATCCTCAGCGGAACCGCAACTGCGGAAAATCTTGCGGAAAGAGTTTCGGAAATCGCCGCATACTCGGCTGACAGCAAGAACTTCGCAATCAGCGTTTATGATGACGCTCATGCAAATTCATTCAAGGCATACTGCCCCGGATTTGAGAAAATTAAATAAGACAATATAAATAAGTATTAAAAAAAGGCTTGTATCGAAAAAAATTCAACCGATACAAGCCTTTATATTATTTTTGCTTTTATATTGAATATTGACATAATAGTAAAGTTTGTGCTATTCTTTTACCGTGGCTTTACCTAAGCGGTAGGCGGTTACAATCTTGCCCTCAGTAATGGGGGGTGTTGCATATGGAATATCTTGCAATGCTTGCTATTATTATAATACTTGCCACCGGATACATCATCGCAATAAAAAAGAAATAACCGCCCCGTCCTGAGAAAACGA
>JAEDKI010000158.1 GCA_016295895.1 Clostridiaceae bacterium
AAAAACCGTCTTTTTTGGAGCTGCTAGGCAGACTTGAACTGCCGACCTCATCCTTACCAAGGATGCGCTCTACCACCTGAGCCATAGCAGCAAAGAGCGTTCGCTCGGAACGGATGTTATAATAACATAATACGAGAAATTTTGCAATACTTTTTTGAAAAATTTTTAAAAATATTTGAAAAGCCCTGAAAATCAGATAATATTTTCATTAACCGCTTTTTCAACAAGCTCGGCAAAAAGAGAGCATGACCAACTGAACCAGCTTCTTGTGAATTTCTTCGGGTTGTTTGCGTCAAAGCCCTCGTGCATATATCCCTTGCCGCCGTCGGTTGTTTCAAGCATATGAAGAATCTCTCTGATTTCATCGGGGCTGTTGCTTGTCAGACCCTGCATCGAAAGAGCGATATGCCATATATATCCCTCGGGAGTGTGCGGACTGCCTACACCCTTTGCAAATTTGCCCTCATAATAATAAGGATTATCCTTGCTGAGAATGAAACTGCGTGTGTTGCGGTAAATTTCGTCCTCGCAATCGCAGAAGCCGAGGTAGGGTGCGGAGAGCAGGCTCGGAACATTCGCATCGTCAAAAAGAAAATAATCGCCTTTGCCGTTGACCTCGCAGGCATAGATTTTGCCGTGATTTTCGGTTTCAATGACGGCGAATTTGTTGATTCCCGCTTCAATATCCGCCTTTAGAGCCTTGCATTCACTTATAAGCTCGGTTTCATCTTTATGTTCGGCTTCAAGCATTTCGGCAAGATAGCCGAGAACGACCGAAGCAAACATATTTGAAGCAACAAGGTAGCCGTATCGGCAGCTGTCGTCGCTCGGGCGGAAGCCCGACCAGGTCATGCCCGTGTATTCAACGGGGTTGCCCATGCCGTTGTTGCCTAATGTGTCCTTCTCAGGAGCTTTTTTTCTTGTGAATCGGTAAGGAGATTTTTCAAAATGATGCTGTTCCGTTCTCCAAAGGTCAACGGTTATTTTTGCGCTTTTAACAAAATCTTCGCCGAGCACGCTTTTATCGCCCGTTGCTTTCCAATAAAGATATGTGAGCCTTATCGGATAGCAGAGGGAATCAATTTCGTATTTTCTTTCCCAGACTATCGGATTGTTCAGCGGATAATCGTCAAATTCCCTGTGACGATTCGGCTTCTTTTTGAAGGCGTTGGCATAGGGCTCCGTTTCGATATACATTCTCTGCCTTTTGATAACGCCCTTGATTAAATTCCCGATTTCCTCGTTTTCGGCGGCAAGGGGAATATAGTGCGAAACCTCTGCAGTGGAGTCTCTGAGCCACATTGCGGGAATATCGCCCGTGAGAACAAAAACCGAGCCGTCAGGCATGAATTCCGTTGCGGTTTCAATGGTGTTGGGGTAACAATTTCGGTAAAGCTCTGCGAGCTTCGGACTGTATTTTTCAATTTTTTCGCAGTATTCGTTTATGTGCTTTTCAACGCATACGGGTATTTTCATTGTATTCACCTTTCGGATTTTTTAAAGATGATATAATAATCGGGCGTTAATGTCAACACTTTCAGAAAAAACTTCTGTATTCACTTTACATCAGGGAACAAAATATGGTAAAATAAGAAAGCAAAAATAATGATTCGAGGGGAAGCTAATAATGGAGAAATACGGTCTTGTTCTTGCAGGTGGAGGAGCGAAAGGCGCTTATCAGCTCGGAGCATGGAAGGCTCTCAGAGAGCTCGGAATTGAATTTTCGGTTGTTGCGGGCGTTTCGATAGGTTCAATCAACGGTGCATTGATTGCTTCGGGCTGTTACGATGAAGCGGTTGAGCTTTGGAAATGCGCTTCGGTTGACAGAGGAGTTAAGATTACGGAGGAGCTTAAAGATCCCGAAAATCTTTTCAGCTTCAGAAATTTCCCCGCACTTT
This sequence comes from Clostridiaceae bacterium, assembly GCA_016295895.1. GTDB lineage: Bacteria > Bacillota > Clostridia > Oscillospirales > Acutalibacteraceae > CAG-177. The sequence continues at coordinate 1,899 of JAEDKI010000158.1, forward strand.
TCAAGGAAATTGTCAGAAACGGCGGTATTGACGCTTCGCCGACCAAAGAATTGCTCAATCAGTTTATCGATGAGAAAAAGGTCAGGGAATCAAAGGTCAATTTCGGCATGGTAACATATCTGCTTTCCGAGTTTTCGCCGCTTGAAATATTTATCGACGATATCCCCGAAGGTCAGCTTGTTGATTATCTTCTTGCGTCCTCAAAGGTTCCCGGAGTGAGCAAAATCGGCCCCGAGGGCGAAAAGTTCCTTGACGGAGGAGTTTATGACAATGCGCCGATTGAAATGCTGAGAAAAAACGGCTACAACCGCATAATAGTTCTTGATATTTCAACAAGAAAGGGCATAGGTCATAAGGATGATATTTCCTGTGCGGAAGTAATATATGTCAGACCCTACGACATTGAGGATTTGGGAGCGGCTTTTGACTTCGGCGAAGAAATTCACGAAAAAAGGGTTAAAATGGGTTATCTTGACACGAGAAAGACTTTCGGCTGTCTCTCGGGCAGACAGTTTTATTTCGAGAGCGAGGTGTTCAGAGAAATGGTTGTTGAATACGGCGCAAACGCCGTTGAACAGCTTGAAACTCTCGGCAGGCTTCTCGGAGTTGACAGGCTCAGGGTTTACCGAAAGAATGAATTCCTGACCGCCGTTAAAGAAAAATATATCGATTACAAAGCGGAACAGCAGGAAAAGGAAGCGGAGACCGAGCAGAAGTTTTACGGTCAGATTCTTAAAAAGCTCCCCCGCTTCGGCGCAAACGACGAATATTCCGAGGCACTTGCGGTGCTTGATAATTATATTGTTTAAGAGGAACGAAATATGGAAAGAATACTGATGTTTAACCTCAATCCGTCGGCTGAGTCGGCGGTTAAAAGAGCGGCTCTGTTGATGAAAATGCGTGTTCAGCCCGTTGAAGCGAACCAATACGGTTCAACGCTTGAAAGCATTATCAATAAAAGCGGTGATTTTGATTATGACGGTGAAATCCCCGAAGAAAGCATGATAGTGCTCTGCGGAATCGCAGGAAGACGCATGAACGAACTGCTGACTTCTCTCCAAAGAAGCAAAGCCGAGATAACTTATAAAGCGGTTTTGACGCAAAACAACTATAATTGGACCGCTCTGAAAATGTTTTCCGAAATGGAAAACGAAAAAAAGGCGATTGAAAGCGCATCAAACAAATAATAAAGTTATGCCTGCACGGGATTGAATCGTGCAGGCTTTTTTTGACCGAAAAGGCAGATTTTGAGCGTAAAATGTTAACAATTTGTAAACAATCAGGTTTTTTATGAAATAATCGCCGAAAAATGACATTACTATATGAGGAGTAATTATAGGCGGCCCGCACGGACAAGTGTGCAGATTGCGAAAAGCAATTCCGTGCGGAGCTGTCGCTAAAAAAATAAAAGCAGATTATCGGCTGAATCCCGTAAAAGGACTGACCGATAATCTGTTTTTTGTTATGCTGCTTCAGTCGCTTTTATTCGACTGTCAGAGTGTGAATATCATTGTCGGCAATTGACAGCGGGATTTCAAGCGTGCCTTTAAACCTTTCGGTGAACGGAATTTCCTTGCCGTCAAGAGTGACTTTGTATTTAATGCTTTCATCATCGCTCATTGCCGCCAGAACGGTGAATTTTTCACCGTTTCCGAAATAAGTAAGGTCTGCCCTGAGCTTTTTGTTATCATCGGTAAATTCGGCAAAATCAACCCAGGTGTCAAAGCCCGTGTTGAGTGTTCCCGCCTTGAAATAGGCGTTTGCCCACATGGTTATGGGAGTGGAAAGGCCGCCGAAATTATGGAACCAGCCGCCTCTGCCCGTTACAACATTGACCATTTCAAATGTATAATAGGAATAATCGACCTCACGCTTCCAGATGTCAAGCGCAAGCCGTGCAACGGTGTAGGCAAAGTCACTTTCGCCAAGATCAAGCATGGATTTCCAGATAAACCATTGGTGGGGGAACCAGACATTTCCGTTCCAATAGCCGTTAACCATAAAGTAGCCCGCCGTCATATCAACCGCACTTATGCCGTAGGGCGAGAGCATCTCTTTTTCGTTTTTAAGATGACCGAGGATTGCTTCACGCTGTTCCTCATTGCACGCTCCTGCGATAATGGGATAAATTCCGTCAAGTCCCTTGTTCAGGTTTTCGCCGTCCTCGGTGAGCATGAATCCCGTGGGATTATAGTCCTTATCGTGGAGAACATAGCTGAAATATCCGCTCTTTTCGTCCCATGAGTATTCAGTCAGGGCGTTTGTCAGTCTTTCAATGTCGG